>JACIYY010000037.1 GCA_014359685.1 Porphyrobacter sp.
TGGAGGCGGCGGTGGCGGATGCGGCGGTCGATGCCTCCTACCGCGCCGCGCCGATGGTGGAGGACGCGGTGCGCACGGTCGGCATCGACAATGCGCTGGCGCTGGTGCGCGGCGGCCCGACCGCCGCGACCGACTTCCTGCGCCGCGAGATGGGCGGGCGGCTGCTGGGCGCGCTGGTGCCGGGGATCGCGGACGCGCTGCACATCATGCAGGACCCGCTGATGGGGGAGCTGCTGTCGGTGGCGGCGGGCGTGGACCTCGCCGCGCTCGCCCGCGCGGTCAGCGGCACGGTGGAGGAGGCGATCTGGAGCGAGATCGCGGCCGAGGAAGCCGCCATCCGCGCCGACCCCGCCGCCACCCGCGATCCGGTGCTGATCGGCGTGTTCGGGGCCGGGGCGGCGCTGTAGGGCGATGTTGCGTTCCGATCCGCTGCCCGGTCCCGTGCAGCACGACACGGACGCTAAGGGCGGAAGGTCAGCGTCACCTGCGGGACATGGCTGAGCCGGTCGGGCGCACCCTCGCGCGGCGACAGCAGCAACAGGTAATTGAGGCCGGCCACAAGATGCGGCGACAGCCGTTGCTGGACCCCGGCAATGGCGCGCCAGCTATCGACCCGCGCCTCCTCGGCCGGGTGCTGCGGGCGGGCGATATAGAGCACCTCCGCCGATCCGGTCAGCGCCGTCCGCCCGCTGAGCGGCAGGCTCGCCGCCACCCGCTGCCGCAGCCGCCATTCCGTGCGCGGGGCGCCATCGAAGAAGCGCTGCTCCACCCGTGTGCGGAACGCCAGCGGCCCGGCGCTGATCGTCACCTGCTGGTGCGGCCGCAGCTCGTATCCGCCGGCGAACTCGACATAGGCGCCGCCCGCGCCGACGCTGACCGCCTCTGACAGGCGCACATCGACATTGGCGCGGGTCAGCAGCTGGTCCGCCCCCTGGCGCAACCGGGGCGAGGCCTCCAGATTGGCCACAATCCCCTGGTCGAGCGGAACGGCGGCGCTGACGACGAACCACAATTGCGTATCCTCTGGCGTCGCCTGCGCCGGACTGGCGATAAACGCCCATCCCACAAGCATGGGCGCGCCGCTGCGAAGGGCGGAAAAGCCGGTTGTGCGCTTCATCGGGCGTCCTATACGAAGCCCGTGAGCCGCCGCGTAGCCCCGTTCGCCGAAAGGCCTGTGATGAAATTCTTTGTCGACACCGCCGATACGGCCGAGATCGAGGAGCTGGCCGCGACCGGCCTGCTCGACGGCGTGACCACCAACCCCACGCTGATCCACAAGAGCGGCAAGGACTTCCTCGCCGTGACACAGGAGATCTGCGCGCTGGTCGACGGGCCGGTCTCGGCCGAGGTGGTGGCGCTCGACCATGCCGGGATGCTGCGCGAGGCCGAGGTGCTGCGCCGCATCGCCGACAATGTCTGCATCAAGGTGCCGCTGACCGTGGACGGGCTCAAGACCTGCAAGGCGCTCACCGGCGAGGGCACGATGGTCAATGTCACGCTGTGCTTTTCCGCCAACCAGGCGCTGCTCGCGGCCAAGGCCGGCGCCACCTTCGTCTCGCCCTTCGTCGGCCGGCACGACGATAACGGCTTCGACGGCATGGCGCTGATCCGCGATATCCGCCTGATCTACGACAATTACGCCTTCGACACGCAGATTCTCGCCGCCAGCATCCGCCACCCGGTGCACGTGCTGGAAGCGGCGAAGATCGGCGCCGACGTGGCGACGATGCCGGCCAAGGTGGTCAAGGCGCTGTTCCACCATGTCCTGACCGATCAGGGGATCGAAGGCTTTCTGGCCGACTGGGCGCGGACCGGGCAGGCGATCGGATAGGCGCTTTGGCGGACGAGACGCCCCTCGACCGGTTCCGGCAGGCGCTGACCGGCGCGGTGCGGGCGATCGCCCACGATCCGGAGGCGCAGGTCAGCTGGACCGCCGACGCGCCGGCGATGCAGGGCGACACGCTCAGGGTGCCGATGCCCGCCCGCTCGCTGCCCGCCGACCAGGCGCGCGAGGCGCGCGGCTTCGCCGACAGCTTCGCGCTGCGCCTGCGCCACCACGACGAAGCGCTGCACCGCCGCGCCGTGCCGGCCGAGCCGGAGGCGCGCGCCTGTTTCGAGGCGGTCGAGCGGGTCCGCTACGAAGCGCTCGGCGAAACCCGCTTCGCCGGGATGCGCGACAATCTGGCGGCGGCGACCGACCAGCGCACCCGCACCGATCCGATCGTCCGCGCGCGCGAGGCGGACGAGGTGCCGCTGCGCACCGCGCTGGCGCTGATGCTGCGCGAGCAGCTGACCGGCCAGCCGATCCCCGACGGCGCCCGCCGCGGCGTGGAGATGGTGCGCGACTTCATCGAAAGCCGCGTCGGCGACGATTTCGAGCGCCTCGGCGACCTGCTCACCGACCAGCGGGCGTTCCAGTCGCTCTCGCTGGCCATGCTCCGCCACCTCGACCTGGTCCCGCCCGAGCTGCCGGACGAGGATCATGGCGACGATAGCGGGGACGAGGAACCGGGCGGCGACGAGGCCGACGAAGAGGGCGAGGACCAGCCGCAGGACGACGCCACCCGCCGCCCGCAGGAGGAGGTCACCGGCGAGGCCGGCGAGGACGAGGACGGCGAGGGCGAGAGCAGCGAGGGCGAGCAGGATCTCACCGAAGGCGAGGGCGGCGAGGAGGGCGAGGAGCGCCAGCTCCCGGCGCGCCCCAACCGGGCGTGGACCGACCTGCCCGACAGCTTCGGCTACGCAGTGTTCACCGACAGCTTCGACGAGGTGGTCGAGGCGTCCGAATTGTGCGACCCGGAGGAGCTGACCCGCCTGCGCGCCTATCTCGACAGCCAGCTGACCGGCCTTGCCGGCGTCGTCACCCGCCTCGCCAACCGGCTCCAGCGGCGGCTGATGGCGCAGCAGAACCGCAGCTGGGATTTCGATCAGGAGGAGGGGCTGCTCGATGCCGCGCGGCTGGCGCGGGTGATCGTCAGCCCCGGCCAGTCGCTCAGCTACAAGGTCGAACGCGAGGTCGAGTTCAAGGACACGGTGGTCACGCTGCTGATCGACAATTCCGGCTCGATGCGCGGCCGGCCGATCAGCATCGCCGCGATCAGCGCCGACATCCTCGCCCGCACGCTGGAGCGGTGCGGGGTCAAGGTCGAGATCCTCGGCTTCACCACCCGCGCCTGGAAGGGCGGGCAATCGCGCGAGAAATGGCTGGCCAGCGGCAAGCCGGCCCATCCCGGCCGGCTCAACGATCTGCGCCACATCATCTACAAGAAGGCCGACGAGCCGATGCGCCGCGCGCGCAAGAATCTCGGCCTGATGATGCGCGAAGGGCTGCTCAAGGAGAATATCGACGGCGAGGCGCTGCTATGGGCGCACAGCCGCCTGCTGGCCCGGCCGGAGGATCGCCGCATCCTGATGGTCATCTCGGACGGCGCGCCGGTCGACGATTCGACGCTCAGCGTGAACAGCGCCGGCTATCTGGAGATGCATCTGCGCAAGGTGATCGACTGGATCGAAACCCAGTCCCCGGTCCAGCTGGTCGCCATCGGCATCGGCCACGACGTGACCCGCTATTACAAGCGCGCGGTCACGATCATGGACGCCGAGCAATTGGGCGGCACGATGATCGAGCAGCTGGCGGGCCTGTTCGAGGGGGAGTGAGATCACGCCCGCGTCACAGGTCCGGCGGCAGGCCCGGCGACAGCCCCTGCGCTCCGTGATCCCCCTCGCCGCTCTCCGCGCCGCGTCGGCCGGGTTCCGCCGGTCCGTCCCCCGATCGCGATTTCCTACCCGCCGCCTCCCGCGCTATGGCCCGGCGATGGCCCGCTTTGCCCCCCTCCCCCGCTCTGCCGCGCGCGGCACCGCGCTCGCCGGCCCGCTCATTTTACCCTCAGGACCCTGTTCCAAGCGTTCCAGCCGTGCCCCAGCTGCGACGAACCGAGTGGTCTGATGGAGCTGGCGATCGACATCGAAGCGCCGTGGCCGGCCGGTGACTGGCAGGCGCTGGCCGACCGCGCCGCCGCCGCCGCAGCCGCCGTCGCGCCGGAGCTCGCCAATCCGCGCCTTGCCGCCAGCCTGCTGTTCACCTGCGATGCCGAAATCCACGCCCTCAACCGCCAGTGGCGCGACAAGGACCGGCCCACCAATGTGCTGTCCTTCCCGATGCTAGGGCGCCCCGCTTTGCTCGCGCTGGCGCTCGACGGCCCGCCCGAATTGCTGGGCGACATCGCGCTGGCGCACGAGACCTGCGCGCGCGAGGCGGCGGCCAGGGGGATTGCGCTGGCCGACCATGCCGCCCATCTGATCGTCCACGGCCTGCTCCATCTGGCCGGTCACGACCACGACCGCTCGTCGGACGAGGCAGAGAGGATGGAAGCGATGGAGACGATGGCGCTTGCGCGCCTGGGGATCGCCGACCCATACCGGTCCGGCGCATAAAGGGGAAAGCAACAGGGCGATGCCCGAAAGTTCCAGAAGTCCCGCCAAGGCGGCGGGCGGATCGAACAATGGAGAGCCGGACAGTCGGCGCGGGCTGTGGCACGCGATCCGCAGCCTGTTCGACGAGGAGGGCGACACCTCGCTGCGCGCGCAGATCGAGGAAGCGATCGACGAGCGGGAGGAGAAGACCGCCGGCGACGGCGCGGCCGACAAGAACGACCTCTCCCCGGTCGAGCTGACGATGCTGCGCAACCTGCTCCATTTCAGCGAGCACGATGCCGATGACGTGGCGATCCCGCGCGGCGAGATCGTCGCGGTGGACGCGACCGCCAGCTGGGCGGAGCTGATCGAGCTGTTCGCCGAGCACGGCCATTCGCGCCTGCCGGTCTATCGCGAGACGCTCGACCAGGTGATCGGCATGATGCACCTCAAGGACGTGTTCCCGTTCCTCGCCCGCGGCCTGCCGCCGCCGGCCGACTGGACCGTGCTGATGCGCCAGCCGCTCTACGTCCCGCAGGCGCGCGGCGCGCTCGACGTGCTGGCCGACATGCGGTCCCGCCGCATCCATCTGGCGATCGTGGTCGACGAATTCTCCGGCACCGACGGGATCATCACCATCGAGGATCTGGTCGAGGAAATCGTCGGCAATATCGAGGACGAGCACGACGATGCCCCGGTCGATCTGGTGGTCCCGGTGGGCGAGGGGATGTGGGACGCCGATGCCCGCGCGGAGCTGGAGGATGTCGCCCGGCTGGTCGAGGATCCGCGCCTCGCCGAGGTCGAAGGATCGGTCGACACGCTGGGCGGGCTTGCGGTGGTGCTGGCGGAAAAGGTGCCGCAGCCCGGCGCTGTGCTGACCCACGATAGCGGCTGGCGGATCGAGGTCACCGGCGGCGACGAGACCCACGTCACCCGGCTGCGGCTGCACCGGCCCGAAAGCGCGCAAGGCGCCGACGACGCGGCCTGACCCCGCGCCGCCTCGGCCCGGCCGGCGCGCAGCCCCGCCCATCTCACTGGCGGCGAAGTTTTTTCCGCATTGCAGCAAAAGTCCTCGACAGATGTTGCAGTTTTTTGAACACTGGTCGCCATGCGTCGTCTCCCGCCCCTCCGCTCGCTCGAAGCCTTCGTGCGCATCGTGCGCCTCGGCTCGGCGCGGGCGGCGGCCGGCGAGCTGGGGCTGAGCCCTTCGGCGCTGTCGCGGCGGGTCACCACTCTGGAGGAGTTCACCGGCAAGAAGCTGTTCTCCCGCACCGGGCAGGCGATGAAGCTGACCGACGAAGGGCGCGCCTTCTACGACTCGGTGACCCCGCATCTGGAGGCGCTGGCGGTGGCGGTGGAGAGCCATTCGGAAAATCTCCAGCTGCTGCGGCTGCGGCTGGGGGTCCTGCCGCTGTTCGGCACGCACCGGCTGTTTCCCCGCCTGGCGGAGCTGCGCCAGCAGCATCCGCGCCTGCATATCGACATCGACACCCGCCCCAATCTCGACGAGCGGGTCGGCGATACGCTCGATGCGGCGATCCTGCTGACGATCGAGCCGCCGGCCAGCTTCCATCAGGTGCGGCTGGACCAGAACACCATCCACGCGATCTGCCAGCGCGACCTCGCCGAGGCGCTAGGCCCCACGCCCGACCGCGCCGCGCTGGCCCGCCAGACCTTCCTGGTCCAGACCGACATGCCGCTCAGCTTCGATGCCTGGAAGACCGCTTTGGGGATGCCCGATCTCCAGCCGATGGCGGTCGACCATTACGATTCCGGCCAGCTGATCCTGGAGGCGGCGGCGCAGGGGCTGGGCATCGCGATCATGCACGATGACCATGTGCGGCGGAACAACGACCCGCGTCTGGCCAAGCTCTACGACCTGCCGATCGCCAGCCCCTACAGCTACTGGTTCATCTGCCGCCCGGCCGACCTCGCCTCCCGCCCGGTGCGGATCTTCCACGATTGGCTGGTCACCGCCGGGCTGTGACCCCCGCCCCGCCCTCCCCCGGCGGCTTGCCTTCAGGCGATCACCTGGTCGACGGCGGCGCAGAAGGCGTCCATTTCCTCGGGCGATCCGATGGTGACGCGCGAGACGGTCGGCCAGATCGGCCAGCTGCGCCCGATCTGCACCTTGTGCTGCTCCAGCAGCGCGCGCTGCATCTCGGCGGCCGGGCGGGTCTGCCAGTCGATCATGATCATGTTCGCCTCGCTGCCCGGATGGACTACCACGCCCCGGCCCTGCAGCGTGGCGATGGTGCGCTCGCGGGTGGCGGTCATCTGGGCGCGGCGGGCGGCGATCTCGGCGGCCATCGTGTAGGACGCATTGCCGCAGGCCACCGCCGGCATCGGCAGCGTGGCGGTGACCTGCTGCCCGTCATAGCGGTACATCCGCGCATGCAGCTCGGGCGCGGCGAAGGTCAGGCCCAGCCGCATCCCGGCCATCCCGAACAGCTTGGAGAAGGTCCGCATCACCACCACGTCGCCGCGCGTCGCCGCCAGCCCGATCGCGCTCGGCGCCTCGGAGAAGTGCAGGTAGGCCTCGTCCACCAGCAGCACCGATTCCGCCGGCTTGTTGGCCGCCAGCCATTCGATGTCGGCCACAGGCGTGACGGTGCCGGTCGGGTTGTTGGGGCTGCACACATAATACAGCCCGGCATCGGGCGCGGCGGCCAGCATCGCGCGCACATCGGCGCCCCGGCCGGGGACCTGCGGCACCTTGGCCACCGGCGCCTCCAGCCAGGCGGCGGCGCGCCACGCCGCCTCGAAGGTCGGGTCCATCGTCACCAGCCCGTTCTGCGGCGAGCAGAACGAGACCACGCTGCGGACCAGCGGGTCGCCCGATCCCGGCCAGGTCTGGACCCGCTCCTCGGGCACCCCCTCGACCCCGGCGACGGTGCGGATCAGCTGGCCGCGCTGGTCGTCGGGGTCGTAGCGGTTGCCCTGCGCGATCACCGCCGCCCCGGCCTGCACGCCGGCCGGGAAGGGCCCGGTCCAGCATTCGTTGGCCCCCAGCCGCACCGCCCCGGCAACGCCGCGCGCGGCCTGGCTCTGGGCGAGGCCGACCCGGGCCACCGTCGCATTGATCACGGCGCCTGTTCCCAGCAGCGCCGCAATGCTCCCGAACTGGCGGCGCGAAAAGCCCCGCCCGATCAGCTCGTCCTGTACCTGTTCATCGAACATCGTCATCACCCCTTTGCCGTCATCTTCGTGTGTCATCGGGATGGGACGCGCTCACAATCGCAACGCGTCCCGGAACATCAGCAGCGACACCACCATCAGGTAGATCGCGAACAGCCGCTTCAGCAGCGCCGGCGGCAGCGCATGCGCCGCGCTCGCCCCCAGCGGGGCGGTCAGGATCGACATGATCGAGATCGTCCCCGCCGCGATCAGGTTGACATAGCCGAGCGAGCCCGCCGGCAGCCCGCTCTCGCCCAGCCCGATCAGCGCGAAGCCGATCGCGCCCGGCACCGCGATGATGAAGCCGAACCCGGCGGCGGTGGCGATGGCGCGGTGGATCGAGCGGCCGCACAGCGTCATCACGATCACCGCGATGGTGCCGCCGCCGATCCCCAGCAGCGAGGACAGCGTGCCCAGCCCGCCGGCGACCGAGGCGCGGGTCAGGCCGCGCGGCATCTGGTCGCTGATCTGGCGGCTGGCCAGCACCGGGAAGAAGAAGTGCAGCGCCATCAGGAACACCCCGATGGCAAAGGTCATCGCCAGGAACCGGCCATCGACCAGATGCGCCAGCAGCACGCCCACCGCGACCCCGCCGACGATCCACGGCGCCCAGCTCCTCAGCACCTCGAAATCGACCGCGCCGCGCCGGGCATGGGCCTGCACCGATCGCATCGAGGTGAAGATGATCGTCGCCAGCGAGGTGCCGATCGCGACATGCGGGCGGATCGCGGGATCGCCGCCGAGCAGCGGCAGGACCGCAAACAGCGCCGGCACCACCACGAACCCGCCGCCGATCCCGAACAGGCCGGCGGCAAAACCGGCCAGCAGGCCAGCACCCAGCATCGCTGCAGCCGGGATCAGAACACTCGTCAGCAACAAAACAGGCCCCCCGCCGCACACACCGTGTCAGCCCTTCGCACCATCCCCTATGCTGTTGTTTTCGGCGCCGAAGCTGACGGCAGCGAACAGACTTGTCAACATGCGCCAATTATTGCACGAATCCTTCGCCGGAAGGCGCAATCGCGACCGAAGCGTTCAAACGCCGCACGCCGCTCTGCCGCCAGCGTGCCTTTCCGTCACCGTGCCGGCTGCGGCACGTGGCGCCCCGCTTGCGCCCTCTGCACACTGCCCAGCCGGGTGGATCGTGCCACGGAACGCATCGAGCCAAAGCTCCCCGGCGCTGGCCGGCGAGGGATTCACCTCGTGCCAAATGCGCCGGTCCGAGGCGTCGCGAACCGAAGGGAGTTGCCGGCGGCGGCGGCGCGAGCGGCGTGCGGGCCGGCACCGTTGCGCCGATTCGGTCGGTCTCGGCCCGGCGATGCCCCGGCCCCCCGCGCGATCGAGGCTGCCGCCAGCAGATGGCCCGCGACCGAGCCTCCGCCCGCGCGTCGCCGCAGGGCATCGTGCATACCCTGCGGCGCGCGCCGCGCGAACCGGACACGGACCGGATGCCACCGCCATGGCGCTCGAACGTCCCCAGCGCCCGCGCTCCGGCGGCGGCAACCGGCCATTCCCGTCGGTCACGCAGCTTTCGCAAAGCCAGACTGCCCGAAGCCTGGCTTAACCCGCCCGATCAGTCCCTTTGCTCAGGGAAAACAGCCACTCCTCGTCCATTCAGCCGGGACGGTCTTTCTGAATCCGGTGACTAGAATGCTTTACTGAAGGCGAGCGAAGCGTTGATCTGACTGTGCTTTGCCGCTATCGGCACCGATGTGTTCGGAGGTCCGCCATTGATCTCGGTTTCGGGAAAGGCGTAGCCGACGGCGAAATCCACCGCATCGCCGTTGCCCAAGGACCAGGATCCGCCCCCCGTGATGTGGGTGGTCGGGGTGGAGGGGACCACCGCCAAGATCCCTGAACCCCTCGCCGGGGCCTCTGCATAATGGAAGCCGGCGCGCAAGGCGAATTGGGGCGAAAGGCGATATTGCGCCCCCACACCAACGACATCGGTGTCCCGATAGTTGGTCGGAAAGGACAGGTTGGCCTCCCCACCCGATGCTTCGTCTTCGAAAACCACGTTTATGCTCTCGATCACGCTTGACCAGAACATCCGCTGGTAATCGACGGCCACCGATAGCTTATCGGAGAATTCGTGGTGCACGCCCACCCTGATCCTGGCCGGTTCCTGAAAATCGCGCAGCCGCACCTCGCCGCGCAACGGAATGTTCCCCGCTACCGCGCTCACCGCAGTAAGCTGGCCCTGTCCGGTCAGATCGTCGACCGAGGTCTTGAAACTGTAAACGGCACCGAGCCTCGTGCGGGGTGAGATCTGATAGGTTGCGCCCAGCTTGCCGCCGACGCCCCAGCCTTCAGCTGCGCCGCCGATGGCGCTGTCGTTGTCAAACGTCAGATACCCACCCGACAAGGCGGGGATCTGCAACAGACCTGGCACCAGCTCCCCCGTCAGGCGCTGCTGAGCAGCGAGAGCCCCAAGCTGCGATGTATCGAGAAGCAACCCCAGATTCATGGACGACCACATCACGTCCAGCGAACCACCGACCGACAGCCTGTCTGTCACCCGATAGGCCACCGAGATCGGAATCCGGGCGATCGTCAAGCGTGAGAAGTTTCGAAACCCGGTGTCAATGTTGTTCGTAACGAGCCGCGACAGAAATCCGTCGCTGCGATATTGGGCACCGACGCCAGCCGAAGCAAAGACACCGACCCCCAAGGCAAGATCCCCTCGCCGATACACAAGGCCGAGCTCCGGAGAGAGATAGGGTCCGTTGTTCTTGCCGCGGCTTTGCGAGTTGTCGATTTCGCCGGTGGCCAGGTTGCGAATCTCGATGTCGGCAGCGAGCACATCGAGACCGATATGCCCGGTGAATCCCTCGTCCATCAGAACCAGCGTCGTAGGATTGATCATCATCCCGGCCGCACCGATATCCCCGGCCGCCCCGGTTCCGCCCATCGCGACCGAAGTCGGGCCATAGCCGATGAAGTTGAGCGCGTCTGAGGCGTAGGCGTTGCTCGACCAGAGCAGCGCGGCAACCAAACCGCTCAGTGACGTGACGTGGTGCCGTTTCATTGCAGTTCTCCCTCATGTTTCCAGCCAATCCGCTCTGCGAACGCAATGGCCTGGCGTTTTTGTTTTTGGTGTGCGTCTTGGAGTATGTCCCGTCCCGGTCCGCAGATCGACGCCCTGCGGGATTTCGACGAGTCATCAACGTGGTCAGCCGGGTAACGAGGAACCGCCAGAATGTTCAAGGCCCGCAGGCATTGGCACATGATTCATCGGGCAATCCTCCTTGTTTGTGCGAGCCTTATTTCCATCTCCCAATCCAGGCAAGCCCACGCTCGGGGTCGGGGTCGGGGCTGACCTCACCGTGGCCGACCTCACCGGGGCCGTGCCGGTCGGCGGATCGTGCGCCTGGCAGCGAGGCCGTGGCGCAAGGCCGCTGCGGATTTCCGCTCGCGCGACAGCACGCCCGGGCCTTTTCACGCCGCAAGCAATCGTTATATGGGCCGCTCCAGCCGATTCGCCGGGCCTGTTGCGGCCCCGTTCCGGAATGGACGCATAGCTCAGTTGGTAGAGCAGCTGACTCTTAATCAGCGGGTCCTTGGTTCGAGCCCAAGTGCGTCCACCATCCCTTTCAGATACTTACGAGAAATCACCCGTCGCCATCCCGACAACGGGCGATCCACCGTTCCGACAAATTGATGATGCTTAGAGGCGTTCCAAGCTCATCTCTGCCGGCTTCATCCAGTCGGTGTGGTTCACTTGCATCGCAGTGTAGAACCATACCTTGGTCATGGTCGACGAGCTGCCGCAGCGCGTCTTCGTAGTCCATGCAGGTAGTCGGCAGCCACTCCGGCCGCATGGGCAAAAAGGCCGTGGCGATCTGCTCGAAATGAGGGCCGGAGGCCGTCCCCATCTGAAGCGCCCGGCGAGCATTGCTGATGAACTTGGGCGAGGCGCGGATCGAACGATGTGTACTTTGACATTGG
>JACIYY010000370.1 GCA_014359685.1 Porphyrobacter sp.
CGCTCAACCAAAACTCACCAGCCATCCTCGCTCTCCTTTAGAGAGCTTGAATCACATCCACAGCAGCTTGGGAATCCACTTTATGGGTCCAGACCCTAGAGAGCTTGAATCACATCCACAGCAGCTTGGGAATCCACTTTATGGGTCCAGACCCTAGGCTGACGCTGCCAGCGGCGGCGATCTCGCTGCCCGCAAACCCGGCACCGCTGGCCACGCTCAGCCGATGATCGCCGGCAGCACTCCGTAGCCGACCCCCGCAGTGGCGATGGCGATGCCCAGCCCGGGCATGGTGGTGATCGCCGGCCGGCCCGCCCGCCACCACAGCCACCCCAGCGCGGCGGCCGCCAGCGCAGTCACCGCCATTGCGATCCAGCGGGCTGCCGGGTCGCCGGGCAGCGCGACGCTGGTGCCCCACAGCAGGACGAAATGCACGCTCCACACCGCCAGGGCGGAGAATGGGTGAAACCAGTCGGCCCGGTTGCTGAAGCCGCCTTGCTCCATCGCCGCTACCCGCCGCCCGGCAGCAGCCGCACCACCAGCGTGGTGGCAAGGCCTTGCACCGTGCAATAGGAGATGAACCGGCCGACCACATCCATCGTCACATTGGCCGGCGCGGTCAGCAGCCCGCGCCCGCTGCGGTAGCCGAGATAGAGGGCCATCACCGCCGCGACGCCGACGCAAAAGCTCTGGAACGCCAGCAGCATGAACACGGTCGCGCCCTGGCCAGTGGCGGCGGGGTCGAGCCCGGCGGCCTGCCACCCGCTCCAGTCCCGGTACAGTGCGCCCGCCAGCACGGCCACGCCGGCGGCGGCAGTCAGCCATGGTCCCTGGCCCGGGTATTCCCCCTCCGGGGTGCGGGCGAGCAGGCGGCGCGCGCCCCAGCCGGCGAGCAGCGCCAGCGCCAGCAGCGCCGTGATCGCGCCGGTCTGCCACAGCGGCGGCGCGGCGATCCACACCTCGGGATGGATGCCGTAGAGGTAGAGATAGGCGAACACGCCCATCAGCGCGATCATGCCCATCACCACCATCAGCACGTTGAGCGCCCACCAGCCGTGGCTGGAAGGCCCGGTGATGGCGATCGGCACGGTGATGCCGGCGCCGATATCGGCGTGGGTCTGCCGGATCGGTCGGTCCGTCTCCCACAGCCAGCGCAGCACGCACGCGACCGCCAGCACCCCGCTGGTCGCCGAGAAGGCGTAGGCCTGCACCGTCAGCGCCAGGAAGAACCCGGCCGTGAACACCGCCGCCCCGAGCGGATAGGGGGAGGGGCCGGGCATCAGCTGGAGATATTGCGGCTCGGCATTGACCGGGCTGGTGATGATCGTCTCGCGCAGCCCGGTCGCGCTGTTGGGGAGCAAATAGCGCCCTTCGGCCACATCCCTGCCGATGGCGGGGTCGTCCCACAGCGGGTCCCGGCTTTTCACCACCGGGATCGAGCGGGCCGAATACAATCCCGTCGGCAGCCATTCCAGCGTGCCGCCGCCATAGACATTGCCGGCACTATCGTCGGCGGTGAAGCGGAAGTTGCGCGCCAGGTCGATCAGGAACAGCAGCACGCCGGCGGCAAGCACCATCGCGCCGATCGTGGAGACAAGGTTCAGCGTCTCGATTCCGCGCCCCGGCAGGTAGGTATAGACCCTGCGGGGCATCCCCATCATGCCGGTCAGGTGCATCGGCAGGAAGGTGATGTGCAAGCCGGCGAACATCAGGCCGAACACCCACTTGCCCAGCCGCTCGCTCAGCGCGCGGGCGCTGGTCATGCCGATCCAGTAGTAGAAGGCGGCGAACATCGGGAACACCATCCCGCCCAGCAGCACGTAATGCAGGTGCGCGACGATGAAATAGGTATCGTGGACCTGCCAGTCGAACGGCACCATCGCCACCATCACCCCGGTCAGCCCGCCCATGGTGAAGATCACGATGCTGCCGACGATGAACAGCGCCGGGGTGGTCCAGCGGATCCTGCCGCTGGCCAGCGTGGCGATCCAGCAGAACACCTGAATGCCCGCCGGCAGGCTGACCGCCATGCTCGCGGCGGAGAAATATCCCGTCGAGACCCTCGGCATCCCGGTGGCGAACATATGGTGGGCCCATACGCCGAAGCTGATGAAGCCGGTCGCCACCAGCGCCAGCACGTTGAGCCGGTATCCGACCAGCGGGGTGCGCGCGACGGCGGCGACCATCATGCTCATCAGCCCGGCCGCCGGCAGGAAGATGATATAGACCTCCGGATGGCCGAAGAACCAGAACAGGTGCTGCCACAGCAGCGGATCGCCGCCGCGCGTGGGATCGAAGAACGGCCAGTTGAACGCCCGCTCGATCTCCAGCAGCAGGGTGCACAGGATCACGCTGGGGAAGGCGATCACGATCATCACCGCGAACACCAGCATCGCCCAGGCGAACATCGGCATCCGGTCCAGCGTCATGCCCGGCGCGCGGGTCCGCAGCACGCCGACGATGATCTCGATCGCCCCGGCGATCGCGCTGATCTCGATGAAGCCGATCCCCAGCAGCCAGAAATCGGTGTTGATCTCCGGACTGTAGGCGATCGAGGTCAGCGGCGGATACATGAACCAGCCGCCATCGGGGGCCAGCCCGACGAAGATGCTGGCGAAGAAGCACAGCCCGCCGACGAAATAGGCCCAGAAGGCATAGGCCGACAGGCGCGGGAAGGGCAGGTCGCGCGCCGCCAGCATCTGCGGCAGCAGCATCACACCCAGCGCCTCCACCATCGGCACCGCGAACAGGAACATCATCACCGTGCCGTGCATGGTGAAGAACTGGTTGTAGGTGTCCTGCGGCAGGAACTCCAGCAGCGGCGCGGCCAGCTGCACCCGCATCCCCAGCGCCAGGATGCCGGCCAGAAGGAAGAACAGGAACGCCGTGGCGACATAGAAGAAGCCGACGTAATTGTTGTTGACGACGGTCAGCAGCTCCCAGCCCCTGGGCGCGCACCAGATCCGCTCGAGCTCCTCAAGCTCGCCTTCGGGGCGCGGCTCGCTGGTGGGGAAACGGCGGTACAGATCGTGGTCGAAGCCGGTTTCGGACCGGCGCGGCGGCGATCCGGTGGCGGTTCCGGCCAGCGGACCGCTGCTCATGTCTGCTGTTCCAGCCAGGCTGCGATGGCGTCCAGCTGCTCGGCCGACAGCCGGTCATAGCTGGGCATCCGGTTGCCCGGCTTGATCGATTGCGAATCCCCGATCCACCCGATCAGCGTGCCGCGATGGTTGGGCAGGATGCCCGCGCCCAGCGTCAGGCGGCTGCCGAGATGGGTCAGGTCCGGGCCGGCGAGGCCGTTGGCCTGCGTCCCGGCGACCCGGTGGCAGGCGCCGCAGCCGCTATCCATGAACAGTTGCCGCCCCAGCGCCGGATCGCCGGCCACCGCCAGCGGTTCGCCCGACGGCCGGGGCCGGCCGATCATCCGCCCGGCCAGCCAGCGGCGATAGGCCTCCGGCTCGTGGGTGACGGCGACGAAGCCCATCAGCGCGTGCGGCCCGCCGCAATATTCGGCACAGACCCCGCCCCAGCGGCCGGGCCGGTCCGCTTCCAGCCGCAGCAGCGTGGTGCGACCGGGGATCATGTCCTTCTTGCCCGACAGGTGCGGAACCCAGAAACTGTGGATCACGTCGGCGCTGCGCAGCTCCAGCACCACCGGCTCGCCCACCGGCAGGTGGATCTCGTTGGCATCGCGCGCGATCACCGCGCCATCGGGGCCGAGATAATCGACCCGGAACCACCACATCTCGCCGGTCACGCGAATGCGCCGCTCGGTGCCGGTGATCGGGCTCGACAGCGATGCGGTCAGCATGAGGCCCCACACCAGCAGCGCAGTCAGCACCAGCGCCGGGAAGGCGATGCCGCCGATCCACACCGCGCGCTCGCCTCCCAGCGCGCGGCGCCAGCGCTCCGGCCCGCGCCACGCGACATAGAGGGCAGCGACGATGATCGCGGTGACCACCAGCCCGATGGCGATCAGCACCCAGGCGAGCGTGGTGACCGGCGCGGCATAGGGGCCTGCGGGATCGAGCATCGGTGGCGGCCAGCCCCAGATCGCCTCCAGCACGCCGCCGGTTCCGAACAGCTCCTCTGCCATCACCCGTTCAACCCGTACAGATAGGCGGCGATGGCGCGTGCCTCGTCTTCGCTCACCGGCATCGGCGGCATTGTCGATCCTGGCTTCACCGCCGGCGCGTTGCGGATGAAGGCGGCCAGGTTCTGCGCGGTGTTGGGGACAGCGCCAGCGATCAGGCCGATATCGTCGAACCCGGCCAGCGACGGGCCGAGGCGCCCCCGGGGCCAGTCGAGGCCGGGGATCTCGTGGCACGCTCCGCAGCCGGCGCGCTCGATCGCCGCCAAGCCCCTGGCCGCCTCGGAGGCTTCGGGGTCGTAGCGCGGATCGGGCGGCTGTTTGCAGCCCGCGAGCAGCGCGGTGGCGGCGATCAGCGCGGCGCAGAGTACCGGTGCGAGCTGACCGTGTGCGCCATCTGCGTGTGCGCCATCTGGTGGTGATCCCCCCATCGTGCCGGGAACCGGCCCGACGCCGCGGCGGTTCCCGTGTCCGATGGCGCTATCCTCAGCAAGCATCGCGGCGGCAACCGGCCGCTGCCGGCGCGCTTTGAAGGGGGCAGCGGCTGCTGCGGCGCTGGCGCTCGCGATCGCTCTGCCCGCCGCCTGCACGCTGCCGCAGGAGGAAAGCGCCTTCGAGCAGACGGGTGAGCTGATCGCGCTGAGCGGCGGCGATGCCGGGGCGCAAGGGGCCTGCGTGATCTGTCATGGGCTGGCGGGGGAGGGCGACGGAGAGCTGGTGCCGCGCCTCGCCGGGCTCGATCCCGGCTATGCCGTGCGCCAGCTTGAGTTCTTCTCGGGCGGGCAGCGGCGCCATCCGCAGATGGTGTGGATCGCCGACCGGCTGAGCTGGGACGCGCGGCAGAAGGTGGCCAGCTATTACGCGGCCCTGCCGGTGCCAGCGCTGCAGCCGGCCTGGCCCCCCGACGAAGCGGCCTGCGCGCCGGCCACAGCGAGGCTTTATCATCTCGGCGATCGCTCGCGCGGGCTTGCGGCCTGCGCCACCTGCCATGGCCTGCAGGGAGAGGGGGTGGGGCGGGGCAACCCGCCGCTCGCCGACCAGCCCGCCGCCTATCTGGCGCAGCAACTGAACGCCTGGCGCAACGGACAGCGCTATGGCGATGCGCGCGGGGTGATGACCCATGTCAGTCGCCTGCTGTCGGATGCGGAGGTGACGGCGCTGGCCGGCTATAGTTCGGTCCTCCGGGGTGCCAGTGCGTATCCGGCACCTCCGGCAGCATGCCTTTGAACACGTCGTCGCGATCCCAGAAATGGTGCTTGAGCGCGGCCAGAGAATGGCCGGGCACCAGCAGCGCCAGAGCGATCACGCCGATAAGATGGACATTCTCCGCCCAGTGGAGCACCCGGAACTGCCATTCGGGTGACAGGTCGTGGAACGGCATCGCGGGCAGCGGGATCAACCCCGCCAGATGCAGCGGGCGCGCCGGCTGGATCGCCGACCACATCATCCAGCCAGACAGCGGCAGCACCGCGAACAGGGTATAGAAGGCATGGTGCGTCGCGTGGGCCACAGCGGTGCGCCAGCCTTGCTGGTCAGCATCGTTGATCGGGCCGGGTACCATCAGCCGCCAGATCAGCCGCAGCAAACCGAGCAGCAGGAGGGTCAGCCCGATCTCGGTATGGAGGGC
>JACIYY010000371.1 GCA_014359685.1 Porphyrobacter sp.
GGAAGGGGTGGGCCTCGCGTCCTACCTGCTGATCGGGTTCTGGTTCAGGAAGCCCTCGGCCAACGCTGCGGCGATCAAGGCCTTCGTTGTCAACCGAGTCGGCGATCTCGGCTTCATGCTCGGCATCTTCGGGATCTTCCTGGTGTTCGGCACCGTCTCGATCCCCGAGATCCTGGCGGCGGCGCCGGCGATGGCGAACAGCACCATCACCTTTCTGGGGATGCGGGTGGATACGCTGACGATCCTGTGCCTGCTGCTGTTCGTCGGCGCGATGGGCAAGTCGGCGCAACTGGGGCTGCACACCTGGTTGCCCGACGCTATGGAGGGGCCGACGCCCGTCTCGGCGTTGATCCATGCGGCCACCATGGTCACCGCCGGCGTGTTCATGGTCTGTCGCCTGTCGCCGCTGTTCGAGGCAGCGCCGATGGCGCTCACCTTCGTCACCTTCATCGGCGCGGCGACCTGCCTGTTCGCCGCCACCGTCGGCACCACGCAATGGGACATCAAGCGGGTGATCGCCTATTCCACCTGCTCGCAGCTCGGCTACATGTTCTTCGCCGCCGGGGTGGGGGCCTACGGTGCGGCGATGTTCCACCTGTTCACCCACGCCTTCTTCAAGGCCCTGCTGTTCCTTGGCGCGGGATCGGTGATCCATGCGATGCACCACGAACAGGACATGCGCTATTACGGCGGGCTGCGGCGCCACATCCCGATCACCTTCTGGGTGATGCTGGCCGGCACGCTGGCGATCACCGGCGTCGGCGTGCTGGGGGTGTTCGGCTTTGCCGGCTTCTATTCCAAGGACGCGATCCTCGAAGCGGCCTTCGCCAGCGGCAGCGGGATGGGCCGGGTCGCCTTCTGGGTGGGCGCCTTCGCTGCCTTGCTGACCAGCTTCTATTCGTGGCGGCTGATGTTCCTGACCTTCTGGGGCCGCCCGCGCTGGGCCGATAGCGAGCAT
Organism: Porphyrobacter sp.; assembly: GCA_014359685.1. Lineage (GTDB taxonomy): Bacteria > Pseudomonadota > Alphaproteobacteria > Sphingomonadales > Sphingomonadaceae > Croceibacterium. Next base: position 959 of record JACIYY010000371.1, read on the forward strand.
ATCCAGCACGCGGCGCACGATACGCATGGGCACGCCGATCCACACGCCGGCCCGAATGGCCATGCGCTGGCCGCCGCCGCCGATCCACCGGCGCAGGAACATGCCGGCGATGATGCCGCCCACCACGTTCCCTCCCCGCACGAGCAGGACGGGACCGCAGGATATCATCCGCATGAGAGCCCGTGGGTGATGCTGGTGCCGCTGCTGCTGCTCAGCATCGGCGCGGTGTTCGCAGGCTATGTGTTCCATCAGGTCTTCATCGAGGACGCCGCCTTCTGGAACGGCTCGATCGCCTACGACGCCGCGCTGATGCACGCGATGCACGAGGTGCCGCTGTGGGTGAAGCTGTCGGCGACCATCGCCATGCTGCTCGGCCTCGCGGTGGCGTGGCTGGCCTATATCCACGACACCTCGATCCCGGCCGCCGCAGCCAGAAGGCTCGGCCCGATCTACCGCTTCGTGTTCAACAAATGGTATTTCGATGAGCTCTACGATGCGCTGTTCGTCCGGCCGGCCTTCGCGCTGGGGCGCATCTTGTGGCAGCGCGGCGATGTCGGGATCATCGACCGCTTCGGGCCTGACGGAGCGGCCTGGGTCGTGGACAGGGGGGCGGTGCTGGCGCGCAAGGTCCAGTCCGGCTACCTCACCAGTTATGCGCTGATCATGCTGCTCGGCCTTGTCGCGGCGATCAGCTGGGTGCTCGTGTGATGGGGGGCGTTCCGATTCTCTCGCTGATGCTGCTGGTGCCGCTGGTCGGCGCGGTGGCCTGCCTGTTGGTCACGGCGCCCGCCGCGCGCGCGATCGCGCTGGCGGCGACGCTGATCGACCTCGCGCTCGGCATCGTGCTGTGGGCCGGTTACGACATTGGCGGGGCGCAATGGCAGTTCGTCGAGCGGGCGGACCTGTTCGCGGGCTTCGAATGGGCACTGGGGATCGACGGGATCGCGCTGATGCTGATCGTGCTGTCGGTGTTCCTGATGCCGATCTGCATCCTCGCCAGCGCCAGCATCGACAAGCGGGTGGGCGAATACATGGCCGCCTTCCTGTTGATGGAAGTTCTGATGATCGGCGTGTTCGCCGCGCAGGACATCTTCCTGTTCTACATCTTCTTCGAAGCCGGCCTGATCCCGATGTATCTGATCATCGGCATCTGGGGCGGCGACAACCGGATCTACGCCAGCTACAAGTTCTTCCTCTACACGCTGCTGGGATCGCTGCTGATGCTGGTGGCGATGCTGTGGATGGTGGAGGAGGCCGGCACCACCGCCATTCCGACGCTGATGGCCTACGATTTCCCGCCCACCGCGCAGGTCTGGCTGTTCCTGGCGTTCCTCGCCAGCTTCGCGGTCAAGATGCCGATGTGGCCGGTTCACACCTGGTTGCCCGACGCGCATGTGCAGGCGCCGACTGCCGGCTCGGTGATCCTGGCGGGCGTGCTGCTGAAGATGGGCGGCTATGGTTTCATCCGCTTCAGCCTGCCGATGTTTCCCGAAGCGAGTGCGCAACTCGCATGGCTGGTGCTCGGCCTGTCGATGGTGGCCGTGGTGGCGACCAGCCTGATCGCGCTGGTGCAGCACGACATGAAGAAGCTGATCGCCTATTCCTCGGTCGCGCATATGGCGATCGTCACCGCCGGGCTGTTCGCGTTCAACGTGCAGGGGCTCGAAGGCGCGATGATCGTGATGCTCAGCCATGGGCTGGTCTCGGGCGCGCTGTTCCTGTGCGTGGGCGTCATCTATGATCGGCTGCACACGCGCGAGATTGCCCGCTATGGCGGGCTGGCGATCAACATGCCGCGCTATGCGCTGTTCTTCCTGCTGTTCACCATGGCCAGCATCGGGCTGCCGGGCACCAGCGGCTTCGTCGGCGAGTTTCTGAGCCTGGCTGGCGTCTACCAGCTATCGAGCTGGGTGGCGCTGATCTGTACCACCGGCATCATCCTGGGCGCTGCCTACATGCTCTATCTCTACCGCCGGGTTGCCTATGGCGAGCCCCGCAACGCCGATGCGGCGGCGATGCCCGATCTGTCGGCGCGCGAATATGCGATGCTGGCGCCGATCGCGGCGGTGGTGCTGTGGATGGGGGTCTATCCCGAAAGCTTCCTGGCGCCGATGCGGCAGGACATCCAGCTGCTCGACGCGCGGATCGCCCGCGCGGCCCCGCCGGGCGACGCGAGGCTGGCTGTCGGCACGGTTGCTCCCGCTCCCGCTGCGACTGCCGGGACCGAGGGGGCGCACTGATGGATCTGTCCAGTTCGCTGTCGCTGATCGCGCCCGAGATCGTGCTGTCGCTGGCTGGCCTCGCGCTGCTGCTGGTGGCGGCGTGGGCGGGCGACGGCGCGTCGCGCATGGTCAGCATCGCGGCGTGCGTGGCGCTGGCCGCGGCGTTCTTCCTGTCCGTCCCGGCCGTCGACAGCGGCGCGTCGGGTGCCGGGCGCATCGCCTTCGACGGGCAGTTCCGCGCCGACGCCTTCGCCGGATTCGCCAAGCTGCTGATCTATCTCGCCAGCATCGCCGCGCTGGTGGTCGCCCCGGCCTATCTCGACCGCACCCGCTCGATGCGGGCCGAATATCCGGTGCTGGTGCTGTTTTCGGCTCTCGGAATGTCGATCATGGTGTCGGCCAGCGATCTTCTGACCCTGTATATCGGGTTGGAGATGCAATCGCTCTCCGCTTACGTGCTGGCCGCGTTCCTGCGCGGCGACGACCGTTCGGCGGAGGCGGGGCTGAAATATTTCGTCCTCGGCGCGCTCGCATCGGGCATCCTGCTGTTCGGGATGAGCCTGACCTACGGCTTCGCCGGCACCACGTCATTCCTTGGCATCCGCGCGGCGCTGGCCGACGGTCTGCCGGTGGGCGCGCTGTTCGGGCTGGTGTTCATGTTCGCCGGGCTGGCCTTCAAGATCAGCGCAGTGCCGTTCCACATGTGGACGCCCGACGTCTATGAAGGTGCGCCGACGCCGGTCACCGCCTTTTTCGCCACCGCGCCCAAGGTGGCAGCGGTGGTGCTGACCGCGCGCGTGGCGCTCGACGCCTTCGGCGGGCACGCCGATGCCTGGCGGCAGGTGGTGGTGTTCGCCGCGCTCGCCTCGATCATCGTCGGCGCGCTCGGCGCGATCGGGCAGGCCAATATCAAGCGGCTGCTGGCCTATTCCTCGATCAACAATGTCGGCTTCATCCTGATCGGCCTGGCCTGCGGCACCGCCGCCGGGGCCAGCGCGATGCTGGTCTATCTCGCCATCTATGTGCCGATGACGCTTGCGGCCTTCGTCGCCGTGCTGATGCTGCGCGGTCCGGCTGGTGAACCGTTCGAGCGGGTGGCCGATCTCGCCGGCCTGTCGCGCGTCCGGCCGGGGATCGCCTGGTGCCTGATGATCGTGATGTTCAGCCTCGCCGGGATTCCGCCGATGTTTGGCTTCTGGGGCAAGTTCGTGGTGTTCCGCGCCGCGGTGGAGGCGGACCTGATGGTGCTCGCCGCGCTCGGCGTCGCTGCCAGCGTGATCGGCGCGTTCTACTACCTCAAGATCGTCAAGCTGATGTTCTTCGACGAACCGCAGCCTGCGGCTGCTGGCGGCACCGGCCCCCTGCTGCCCTTGGGCGGGCGCACCGGCGAAGCCGCGCTGGCCACGCGCGACGACGATGCCGCGCACTGGGCTCTGCTGGTGATCGCAACGGCGCTCGTCTCGCCGTTCGGCTTCCTGGCGACCGGCTGGCTCGGCGGTCTGACGGATCGCGCGGCGGCGGCGCTGTTCCTCGTCGTCTGACCTGGTGTTGCGAATAGAGACCGTCCGGGAAACCGGCTCCACCAATGCCGATCTGCTCGCGCGGATCGCCGCCGGGGATCATCTTGCAGAGGGGCTGTGGCTGGTCGCCGACCGCCAGCATGCCGGGCGTGGGCGGCACGGGCGCAGCTGGCTCGACGGGCCGGGCAATTTCATGGGCTTCACCGTCATCCACCTGACGCCCCACGATCCTGCGCCCGCGGCCCTGTCGCTGGTCGCCGCTCTCGCGGTTTACGAAGCGGTGCTGCCGCGCTTGCCGGACCCGCGCCGGCTCCAGCTCAAATGGCCCAACGACCTGCTGCTGGGCGGTGACAAGATGGCCGGTATCCTGCTGGAGCGGGCCGGCAACAGCGCGGTGCTCGGCGTCGGCGTGAACCTGGCAGCGGCGCCCGCTTTGCCCGACCGGCGGGCGGGCCATCTGGCGACGCTCGGCCCGGCGCCCGACCGTGATGCCTTCGCCCACGACCTCGCCGCGCGCTTCGATCACGAGCTGGCCCGCTGGCGCCGGTTCGGGATGGAGCCGGTCATCGCGCGCTGGCTGGCCGCCGCCCACCCGCGCGGGGCACCTTTGTCGGTGCACGGCGCCGACGGCTCGCGGCTGAGCGGAACCTTCGAGGGGCTGGCCGCCGACGGCGCGCTGCGGCTGCGCCTCGCCGACGGCACGATCCGCATCATCCACGCCGGCGATGTCGCGCTGGAGAGGAGCTGAGCGATGCTGTTGACGGTCGACGTCGGGAACACCAATGTGGTGTTCGCGCTGGTTGCGCCGCCCGCCTCCGGCGATCCGGCAAACAGCGTCGGCGAGATTCGCGCCCGCTGGCGGATCGCCACCGATCCGCGCCGCACCGGCGATGAATACGCGGTCTGGCTGCTTCAGCTGATGGCCATTTCCGCTATCCGCCGTCAGGAGATCGAGGCGATGATCATCTCCACCGTGGTGCCGCGCGCGCGGCACAATCTTGAGGTCCTGGGGCAGAAATATTTTGGCCTCACCCCGCTCGTCGCCGGGGAGGGCGCGGCAGCATGGGATTTCCACGTCGATGTGGAGGAGCCGCGCTCGCTCGGCGCCGACCGCGCGGTCAATGCCATCGCCGCCCATGCAGCCTGGCCGGGCGATCTGATCGTGGTGGATTTCGGCACCGCCACCACGCTTGACGTGGTCGACTTCAGCGGCGCCTACAAAGGCGGGATCATCGCGCCCGGGATCAACCTGTCGCTCGACGCGCTGGTCAGCCACACCGCCAAGCTGCCGCGTATCGCGATCGAGAGCCCGCGCTCCAGCTCGGTGATCGGACGCAACACCGAAGATCAGATGCTGATCGGCGTGTTCTGGGGCTATGTCGCGATGATGGAGGGGCTGATCGCGCGGATGCGCACCCAGATCGGTCGCCCGGCACGGGTGATCGCCACCGGCGGCCTTGCGCTGCTGTTCGACCGGCACACCGACATCTTCGATGCGGTGGACACGGACCTGACCCTCAAAGGCCTGGCGCTTCTGGCGCAACGGGCGGCGATGCACTGATGAAGAAGAATTACACACCCGAAGACGAATTGCTGTTTCTGGCGCTGGGAGGCTCCGGCGAGATCGGAATGAACGTCAACCTCTACGGTTGCCGCGGCCAGTGGCTGATGGTCGATCTGGGGATGAGCTTCGGCGCCAACGAATATCCGGGCACCGAACTGCTGTTCGCCGATATCGATTTCATCGAGGAGCGGCGTCGCGATCTCCTCGGCGTCGTCCTGACCCACGCGCACGAGGATCATATCGGCGCGGTTCCCTATTTCGCGGCCGATCTCGGCGTGCCGCTCTATGCGACGCCGTTCACCGCCGACCTGGTGCGGCTGAAGCTGAAGGAAGCGGGGCTGGAGCGCGAGGTCGAACTGATCGTGGTCGAGGAGGATCATGGCCGGATCGAACTGGGGCCGTTCGCCGTCACCTATGTCCCGCTCGCCCACTCGATCGCCGAGGGCAACGCTCTGCTGATCGAAACGCCGCACGGGACCGTATTCCACACCGGCGACTGGAAGCTGGACGAGGAGCCGCTGGTCGGCCGTCCGGCGACCGGCGCGGAACTGGCCGAGCTGGGCGACAACGGCATCCTCGCGATGGTCTGCGATTCGACCAATGTGTTCAACGCGGTTCCCTCCGGCTCCGAAGGGGCGGTGCTGCGCGGGCTGATGGAGGAGGTGCAGCGCCATTCGGGCAAGCGTGTGATGGTGACCACCTTCGCCTCCAACGTGGCGCGGCTGCAGACGCTGGGCGAGGTGGCGCGCGCCACCGGGCGGCAGCTCTGCGTCGCGGGCCGCTCGCTCGACCGGATGATCGCGGTGGCGCAGGACAATGGCTACCTCGCCGACCTGCCGCCGCTGGTGGATTTCGATACCGCGATGAGCCTGCCGCGCGGTAAGGTGCTGATCCTGGCGACCGGCGGGCAGGGGGAGCCGCGCGCCGCCCTGTCGAGGATCGCGGAGGGCAATCATCCGATCAGCCTGTCGGAGGGTGATGTCGTGCTGTTCTCCAGCCGCCAGATTCCCGGCAACGAACTGGCGATCGGCCGGGTGCAGAACCGCCTGGCGGAGCGCGGGATCACGCTGGTCACCGACCGGCAGAGCGAGATTCACGTCTCCGGCCATCCCGGCCGCCCCGAGCTGGAAACGCTCTATGGGTGGTTGCGGCCCGAGATTCTGGTGCCCGTCCATGGCGAGATGCGCCATATGCAGGAACAGGCGCGGCTGGGCGCGGCAAGCGGCATTCCCGAGACGGTGGTGCAGAAGAATGGCGATATCGTGCGGCTGGCCCCCGGCCGCCCCGGTCGGCTGGCGAGCGTGCGCAACGGGCGGCTGGTGCTCGATGGCGACATCATCGTGCCCGCCGATGGCGAATCGATCACGACCCGCCGCCGGCTGGCGCGCGACGGTCTGGTGATCGTGGTGGTGGACGGGCGGGGCGGGGTGCAGGTGCAGGGCGTCGGCCTGCCGCTGGACGAGGACTATGCCGATTTCGTCGCCGAGGCCGAGCGCGACGTGGCCAGGGCCGTGCAGAAGGTGAAGGGCGGAGCGCGGGGAGAGCGCGAAGCGGTGACCGAGGCGGCGCGCCTCGCCGCGCGGCGTGCGGCGCAGCGCTGGTCGGGCAAGAAGCCGCAGACGCAGGTGATCCTGCCGCGTGGCTAAGGCTGGCAATCATCGGCGGCGGCGGCGATGAGGTGGACCTCGATCCTGGCGATCTACCTGCTGTTCTGGGTGATGAGCGCGTTCCTCCTGCTGCCCTTCGGGGTAAAGACGCATGACGAGGCCGGAATCGACAAGGTGCCCGGGCAGGCCGACAGCGCCCCGGCCAATTTCCGCCCCGGCCGCCTCGCCCTGCGGGCCACCGTTCTGGCGGCGGTGCTGTGCGGGCTCTACGTCGCCAATTACGTCAATGGCTGGATCATGCCGGAGGATCTGAACCTGTTCGGGCTTCCCCCTGGCTATGAGGAGGCGGCCCGAGACGGTTGAGTTGCCGTTGCGCGCCACCCTTGGCAGGGTCGCGTGCAGGGGCGCCGCCGTGCGCCCGTGGAGGAGGACCGGCCGCTTGCGCATCGCGCTGATTGTTGTTGCAGAGGCTGCCGTCGCGCCGAATGCAGGTGCTGGCCATCGCCGGTCCGGGCCATCGGTGCCGCTGCGCCAGCTCGATTTCGCGCTCGCCTGTGGGTGTCAGCGGGTGGTCGCGCTGCACGAGGGCGCGCCCGACGATCCGGCGGTCATGGCTCTGGCGCGGACGGCGCGCTCGCGCGGCATGGTGGTGCAGATCATCGATGATGCGCACGGCCTGCTCGGCCGGATCGGCGCGGCGGATGAGGTGCTGGTCCAGACCGCCGGCCTCGTGCCGCAGGCGCCCGCTGCGGTGGAGGCGCTCGCCTCCGGGCCGGCGATCCTCTCGCTGCCCGCCGATGCTGCGGTGCCTGCCGGGTTCGAGAGGATCGACCGCGACCGCGCCTGGGCCGGGGCGGCGCTGCTGCCGGGATCGCTGGTGGAGCGGCTGGCCGAGCTTCCGCCCGACAGCGAGGCGTCGGCGGCGCTGCTGCGGATCGCCTTGCAGGCTCGGCTGCGCGAGCATCCGCTATCCTTCGCGCTGGTGGAGGAGGGGCACTGGACCCTGCTGCATCGCGGGCAGGCGCTCGCTTTCGCACAGGATGGCTGGCGCCGGCGTCAGCTCGTCGGCGCGCCCCCGCACGATCTGACCGGGCGGCTGGCCGGAGCGATCCTGCGGCGCTGGCCGGATCGATTCCCTGCCGAGCCCCGTTCGCTGCTTGCGGCGCGAGCGGGCACGGCGGCGCTGCTGGCGGCGGCGCTGGCGTTGGCCTGGCTCGGTCAGGCCGCGGCGGGGCTGGCGCTGATCGCGCTGGCCGGGCTTGCCGCCGCGCTGGCGCGCAGTCTCGCGCGGATTGCTGCCGGACCGTTCGCCCTTCGGCGGGGGCGGCGATGGCGGACCGATGCCGGCCTCGCTGTCGCGCTCGATCTGGCGCTCGCCGCTTGCGCAGCGCTGGCGGTCGGGGTCGAGGGGTGGCCGGGCCGTGTCTTTCCGCCGGCCGTGCTGCTGATCGCCTGGCGCGGCCGTCCGGCCGAGCGACGGCCGCGCCCGCTGGCGCTGCTCGGCGACCGGGGGCTGCTCGCGCTGCTGCTGGCTGTGGCGGCCGCGCTCGGACTGGCCGAGGCGGCGGTCATGCTGATGGCGCTGGTGTTCCTCGTCGCCGACCGCTTCGCCGCCCGACGCGGCAATCATAACAGCCTTGGCTGAACCAGGCTCAGGCGAGCGATTCCGGGGGTGGCGGACGTCCGAAGCGCGGCCGCTCTTGCCATTCCGCCACGGCCCCGCGCACCGCGTCGGCGCTCGCGGAGATCAGGTCGGGCGAGGCGTCGATGCCGTATCGCTCTTCGCGCTGCCAGCAGATCTGGCGGACTCTTGGCGAACAGCTCCTGCGGATCATGGCCAGCCAGCAGCTGGTCGGCCGCGTTCCTGTCGATCGCCGTATCGGTGGTCCTTCCTATCCATCTGCGCAGCCCCGCACAGAAAATTACCGACAGTCCCACCGGGGTTGTCGCCGTTCGGGATTCAGCTTCGCTTCAATCGATGAAGACCAGGCGCTCGGGACGGAAGTGCCCAACGGACCGCGGCCGGAGGCGCCAAGCCGGCCTGAATGCGCGAAGTCGCGGAAGTGTTGAGAAAACTGGAGCGGGCGAAGGGATTCGAACCCTCGACCCCAACCTTGGCAAGGTTGTGCTCTACCCCTGAGCTACGCCCGCTCACTGACGCTCGTCCCCGCCGGGGCGGACCCGGGCCGGGTGGGGAGGCGCGCGACTAGCATCGGCCCCGGCGCGCTGCAAGCGGAAATGGCCTGCCCGCGAAGGGCCGTTCTCGCACTGCGCCGCGCGGCCGCTCGCCGATACGAACCGCCCTTCACAAATCCGCCCGAACGTCCACATTAGAGGCCCGGCACAACGCAGACAGGAGCGGACCCTTGGCAAGCATCGGCCTCAATCTCGACGAGCAGAAGGCGGTCGATCGCTTCCGCCAGCAGGTGGTCGAACCGTCGCGCGACAAGCTCGTCATCATTGATTTCTGGGCCGAATGGTGCGGGCCATGCAAGGCGCTGACGCCGCTTCTGGAAAAGGTTGCCGCCGCCTATGCCGACAAGGGGGTGGTGCTGGTCAAGCTGAACGTGGACGAGGAACCGTTCATCGCCAGCCAGTTCCAGGTCCGCTCCATCCCCACCGTCTATGCGATCTTCCAGGGCCAGCCGGTCGCCGACCTGACCCCGGCGCGCACCGAGAGCCAGCTCAAGCAGGCACTCGACCAGATCCTCGCCCAGCTGCCGGTCACCGGCGGCGCGGGCGATAGCGCCGGCGGTCCGGACATCGCGCAGCTGGTGGCAATGGGCGAGCAGGTGCTGGCCGATGGCGATGGCGAGCGGGCCGCCGGCATCTTCGACCAGATCGTCGCCATGGCGCCCAATGATGCCGGCGCGCAGTCCGGCCTTATCCGGGCGCTGATCGCCGCCGGCCGGATCGAGGACGCGCAGGCCGCCTTCGCCGCCGTGCCCGAGGAGCTGCGCGGCGATCCGCTGGTGACGCAGGCCGGCAGCGCGCTGGCGCTGCTAGGCAGCGGGGTCGAAGCCGGCGAGCTCGAGGCGCTGCGCGCCGCCGCCGCCGAGCGTCCGGCCGACATGGAAGCGCAATTCGCCTTCGCCCAGGGCGCCTTCGCCGCCGGCCAGCGCGACGAGGCGGCCGACACGCTGCTGCGGATGATCGCCGCCGATCCGGACTGGAACGAGGGCGCCGCGCGCGCCAAGCTGCTGCAGATCTTCGAAGCGGTCGGGCTGGAGGATCCCTGGGTCTCCGCTCAGCGCCGCCGCCTCAGCCTGCTGCTGTTCGGCTGAGCCGCAGCCGATGGCCGCCCTTCGCCTGCCGATCTTTCCGCTGACCGGCGCGATCCTGTTCCCCGGCCTGCAACTGCCGCTGCACATCTTTGAGCCGCGCTATCGCGATCTGGTCGGCTCCGCTTTGGCCCGGGACCGGCGGATTGCCATGATCCAGCCGCAGGGCTCGGCCGAGGGCGCGCCGCTGTTCGGCATCGGCTGCGTCGGCCGGATCGACGAGGTCGAGGCGCTGCCCGACGGCCGCTACAATATCGTGCTGGAGGGGGAGGCGCGCTTCCGCCTGCTGCGCGAGCTCGCCGTCAAGACCCGCTTCCGCCAGGTTGAATGCGAGCTGATCGAGGAGCCGGCGGGCGAGGTGCTGTCCGGGATCGAACGCGCCAGCTTCGAACGGGAGGCCCGCCGCTTCGCCGACCGGCAGGGCTATGGCGTCGACTGGAATGCGGTCGAGCGGCTCGACGATGCCTCGCTGATCAACGGCGTCAGCCAGATCGCGCCGTTCGATGCGGCCGCCAAGCAGGCGCTGCTGGAGGCACCCGATCTGGCCACCCGGTGCGAGCTGCTGGTGCAGCTGATGCAGTTCTTCGGCCGCAGCGACCCGGACGAGCGGCGCGTCACGCTGCAATAGGGCGCTTCCGCTCGCCTCCCGATGGGGGGCCGACGCGCGGCAGTGTCGCCCGGCCCGCTCAGGGGAACGTGCCGCGGATCCCGTCGATCACATATTGCGCCGCCAGCGCGGCCAGCAGCACGCCCAGCAGCCGCGTCAGCACCGCCTCCACCCGCGATCCGAACACCCGCATCAGCGGCGCGGCGACCAGCAGCGCCGCCAGTGTCAGCAGCAGCACCGCGACCAGCGCGCCCAGCACCACCAGCGTGCCGGCAAGGCCCTGTGCCGTGCTTTCCAGCAGCATCACCGAGGAGATCGACCCCGGCCCGGCCAGCATCGGGATCGCCATCGGGAACACGGACACGTCCTCGACCCCCGGCGTGTCGCGCACCTTCTCGGCCCGCTGCTCGCGCCGCTGCGTGCGCGTCTCGAACACCATGTCGAGCGCGATCAGGAACAGCATGATGCCGCCCGCGATGCGGAACGAATCGAGCTCGATCTGCAGCGCGCTGAGCACATCCTGCCCGACCGCGAGGAAGAACAGCAGGATCAGCGCCGCGACCACGCAGGCGCGCACCGCCATCGCCCGCCGATCGCGCGGCGAGGCATCGGCCGTCAGGCCGGCATAGATCGGCGCACAGCCGGGCGGGTCGATGACGACGAACAGGGTGATGAAGGCGGAGAGGAACAGCTCCAGCATCGCCTAGCCGCCAGCCGGCCCGCCGGCGTCGGCGGGAACGGTCTCCCACCCCCCATCGGTCCAGAACCGGCCGACGATCGCGGCGCGGCCGCCGGGTTCGGCCTGCCAGTGCCAGCGCAGCGTGCCATCGCGCGAGGCGGATGCCGTGCCCTGCGCGTCACCACCCGGCGCGCCTGCGGGCAGAGGCTGCGCCGGCGCAGTATCGCAGGCGGCGGTTCTGGCGCGGATGAAGCTGGCCGCCTCCACCAGGATCGCATCGTCGGTCGGCGCGCTGCGCGCCCGATCCTGCTCGCGCCGGTTGCGGGTGAGCGCGGGGTCCGGCGCCGCGGCGCTGTGCGTCCAGCGAAACTCGCCCTCGTCATCGCGCTGCCAGATACGGGTGAAGCGGCTCCATTCGCCGGCAGGATCGACGCTGATGCCGGCGACGAGGACGGCCGACCCGTCGCAGCTCGACCACACGTCGCGCGGCGCCCAGCGGTCGGCGCTGGCGGGATTGGCGCGGCCCGCCAGCCAGTCGCGCGCGGCGACCGGCTGCGGCACGGCGATCAGCGCATCGTCGGCGGCATAATCGGCATAGGCGGTCCATTGCCCCTGCTCGCGCGCGGCGCGGGCGAAGGCCAGCTCGGTGGCGACCACGCTGGTCGGCTCGGCAACAGGCGGCAGGCGCGCCAGGACCGCGCGGTCGGCGCGGGCGCCCGGATCGTCACGACCGCCGGGTCCGCCGGCGCAGGCCGTCAGCAGCAGCAGGCCGGCGGCGGCCAGCCACCTCATGCCACGGCGCTGAGGGCGAGGTTGCGCAGGACGATGTCGATGATGTTGAGCAGCACGATCAGCACCAGCGGCGAGAAGTCGATCGCCCCGGTGTCGGGCAGCAGCCGCCGGATCGGCCGCAGCAGCGGGTCGAGCAGCGCGTTCACCGAGGTCCAGATCGCCGCCACCCAGCGATTGTGCATGCTGAGGACGTTGAACGACACCAGCAGGCTGAGCACGAACTGGACGATCACCAGCACGACGATCACCGAAATCAGGTAGCCGACGATCTGCGACAGGGTCAGGAAGAACACGGGTGCAAGGCCTCTCGTTTCAGCGCCAGTGCTGCCTAGCCGAGCGGGGGGCATAGCAGCAAGCGCCCCGCGAAACGCAACCCGGCCGCCGCGCTCACGCCGGCCCGCCGCGCCCGGCGCGCTCCATCGGCTCGACGAAGGTGGAGCGGCGGATCGTCCAGCGCAGCTGGTCGGGCGTGGCGCCGGGCACGTCGTTGACGCGGCGCAACTCGATCGTGCCGGTGCGCGGCGGGCGCGCCGGATCGGCGGCATCGGTCAGCGCGCCCTCGATGGTGCAGTAGAGCGAGCCGGCGGCCCCCTCCTCGTGCACCGCCGCCACGGTGAAGCGCGGCTGCCGGATCCCGCCGAACAGCGCCCGCAGCCGTGCGCCGTCGATCACCGGATCGTCCCACGCCAGCGCGGCGCGATCGAACGCACCCTCGGCGATGGCCTCGAAGTAGAACCGCGCCACGGCCTCGCAATCGCGGCTGGCCAGCGCCGGAAAGTCGCCGGCCTGCGGCGGCAGGGCGGCTGGCGTCGCGAGCGGGTCGGGCTGGACACGCGGCGCGGGATCGGCCGGCGGCGCCGGCTCCCCCGAACAGCCGGCCAGCGCCGTGGCAAGCATCAGGGACAGGGCGGCGCGGATCGGCATCATCCCTTGCGGACCAGCGTTCCGGCGCCGCGGCTGGTGAAGAATTCCAGCAGCATCGCGTGGCGGACCCGCCCGTCGAGCACCACCGCCGCCTCGCAGCCGGCCTCGACCGCCTGGACGCAGGTTTCCAGCTTGGGGATCATGCCGCCCTTGATCGTGCCCGCCTCGCGCAGCCGGGCGATGTCGGCCGGCGTCAGGTCGTCGATCAGCTGCCCCTGCGCGTCGAGCACGCCCGGCACGTCGGTCAGCAGGAACAGCCGCGCGGCGCCCAGCGCGGCGGCGATGGCCCCGGCCATGGTGTCGGCGTTGATGTTGTAGGTCGCCCCGTCCGCGCCGGCGCCGATCGGCGCGATCACCGGGATCATCCCGGCGCGGCTGGCGGTGTCGAGCAGCCTGGTGTCGACCCTCTCCGGCTGCCCGACGAAGCCCAGGTCCAGCACCTGTTCGATCCGGCTGTCAGGGTCGGTCACGGTGCGGGTCAGGCGGGTGGCGGTGACCATGTTGCCGTCCTTGCCCGAGATCCCGATCGCGGTGCCGCCGGCCTGCGCGATCCAGCCGACCAGTTCCTTGTTGATCGCACCCGACAGGACCATCTCGGCGATCTCGGCGGTGGCCTTGTCGGTGACGCGCAGCCCGTCGACGAAGGAGGATTCGACCCCCAGCTTCTTCAGCATGGCGCCGATCTGCGGACCGCCGCCATGGACCACCACCGGATTGATGCCGACCGCCTTCAGCAGCACGATGTCCTGCGCGAAATCGCGCGCGGCATCGGGGTCGCCCATCGCATGGCCGCCATACTTCACCACGAAGCTGCGCCCGGCATAGCGCTGGAAATAGGGCAGCGCCTCGATCAGCGTCTCCGCCTTGGCCAGCATATGGGGGTCCTGCTCCGGGGTCATGGCCGCATCGTCTAGCCGGGCCGGGTGGGGGGCGCTAGGGCGGACAGGATGGTGAGCCCTGCTGGGTTCGAACCAGCGACCTACTGATTAAAAGTCAGTTGCTCTACCGACTGAGCTAAGGGCCCCCGCTGCATCAGGGGGATGCGCGCGACGCCTGCGCGCGGGTCACCTAGGCAGGCGGTTCCGACGGGTCAAGCGCGCGGAGAGCTGGCGCAGGGTGCGGCCGGTCACCGGGTCGCGCCAGTGCGGCGCGATCGCCGCCGCCGGGCCGATCACGAAGCCCCGTTCGCGGAACGCGGGGTGCGGAATGGTCAGGCCGGGCGTGGCCCAGCGCCCGCCGCTCCACAGCACGATGTCGAGGTCGAGCACCCGCGCGCCCCAGCGCCGCCCGCCGGGCCGGCGCCCGAAGCCGCGCTCGATCCGCTTCAGCAGCGCCAGCAGCGCCGGCGGCGCCAGCGCCGTCTCGATCAGCGCCGCCGCATTGGCATAAAGCCGCGCCGATGGCCCGAGCGGCAGGCTCGCCACCACCGCCGATCGCGCTTTCACCGCCAGCCCTTCGGCCGCCAGCCGCGCCAGCGCCGCCGCCAGCACGGCGCGCGGGGGGCCGTGGCGATGGTGGCGCCGGTTCGATCCCAGCCCCAGCAGGTAGGTGTGCGGCCCGGCTTCGGACGCCGCCGCGCTCAGACGTCCTCGCAAAGCCGGCCGTAGAGCTGCGGCCGCCGGTCGCGGAAGAAGCCCATCCCGGCGCGGTGCCGGGCCGCTGCCGCAAGGTCGATCTGTGCCACCAGCGCGCCGGTCTCCTCGCGCCCCGCCTCGGCCAGCAGGTCGCCCCATTGATCGGTGATGAAGCTGTGGCCGTAGAAGGTCTGCCCGGCTTCGCAGCCGATCCGGTTGGCGGCGATCACCGGCATGCAATTGCTGACCGCATGGCCGACCATCGCGCGGCGCCACATCCGGCTGGTATCGAAGCTGGCATCATAGGGTTCGGAGCCGATCGCGGTCGGGTAGAACAGCATCTCGGCCCCCATCAGCGCCATCGCCCGGGCACATTCGGGATACCATTGGTCCCAGCAGATGCCGACGCCGATGCGGGTGCCGGCGACGTCCCACACCCGGAAACCGGTATTGCCGGGGCGGAAATAATATTTCTCCTCATAGCCCGGCCCGTCGGGAATATGGCTCTTGCGATAGGTGCCCAGCACCTCACCGCGCTCGTCGACCATCGCCAGCGTGTTGTAATAATGGTGGCCGTCGCGCTCGAAGAAGCTGGTCGGGATCGCCACCTTCAGCCGGGCGGCGAGATGCTGCATCGCGCGCACCGCCGGATGCTCCATCGTCGGGCGGGCGAGGGCAAAGAAACGCTCATCCTCCTCGCGGCAGAAATAGCCGCCCGAAAACAGCTCCGGCGGCAGCACGATGCGCGCGCCGCGTGCGGCGGCCTGCTCCACCAGCGCGCCGACGGCGGCGATGTTGTCTGCCTCGTCCTCCAGGGACAGCGACAATTGCAACGCGGCAACAGAGAGCGTGGTCATGGCGGGGCGGAGGTAGGCACCCCCTCAGCGGGGCACAAGCGCGAACTCCGCCGGCATCGCCACCCTGCCCGGCGCTGCCATCACGCGCGCTTGCGGAACAGCAGCGTCATCCGGTCGCTCTCCCCCACCGCGTCCAGCTCGGCACGGCGGGCGGCATCCTCGCCTGCGCCGGCGTAGGTGGGCGGCAGGGTCCACACCCCGCCCTCCCAGTTGGCGGGATCTCGGGGATTGGCGTTGATCTCGCTGCTGCCGACCAGATCGAAGCCGTAGGCGTCCATGAAGGCGACCACGTCCTTTTCGCGCTGATAGCCCTTGTCGCCCATCGTGTAGGCGGCCGGGGCATCGGGTTTGGCACGGTGTTGGACGATGCCGACCATCCCGTCTGCTTTCAGCAGGCGGCGCGCGGTCAGCATGGTGTCGTGCAGCCAGCCGTTGCGGCGGATATTGTGCATCTCGCGGAAGATCAGCACCCGGTCGACCGTTCCGTCGAGCGCCTCGGGCACGCTGCCGAGATTGGCGCCGATCACGGTCGCGGCGCCCTCTCCCACCCATTCGCGCGCCTTGCCGGGCAGGGTGCCGGCGGCATCGCGCAGCGCCGCCATGTAGCCGGTCGCACCGTCGCTGACCGCCGGGTTGAGGCCGATATAGGTTCCCTGCGGCCCCAGATAGGGGATCAGCACCCGCGAATACCAGCCGCCAGAGGGCGTGAAGTCGACGACGCTCATCCCCGGCTCGACCCGGAAGAAGGCCAGCGTCTCGGCCGGATGGCGGTAGGCGTCGCGCGCGCGGTCGGCGGCCCGCCGCGGATGCGCCAGCACCGATGACAGAGCGGAATCGGGGGCGGGATCGGAGGCCGCCTCGCTGGCCGCCGCCACGTCCTTCTGCGCCGCCACCGGCAGCGGGGCCATCGCCGCCGCCCCCATCGCCACTGCCCCCATCGCCACTGCCAATGCAGCCCGCACACCATTTCTCATCGCCTGTCTCCCTCGGCCCCGCTCCCGGCTCCGTGCGGCAGCCTAGCGCAGCTCCGCCCGGTGACAAGCGCCCATCAGCCCCCCATCTTGGCGCCAGCGCAACGGAGACGACGAGCATGACGACCCAGACGGCGAACGAAACGGGGAACGAGACGGCGATCGTAGCAGGCGGCTGCTTCTGGTGCACAGAGGCGGTGTTCCGCGACGTGATCGGCGTGGAGCAGGTGGAGAGCGGCTACATCGGCGGCACGGTCGAAAATCCCACCTACCGGCAGGTGTGCAGCGGCACGACCGGCCATGCGGAGGCGGTGCGGCTGACCTTCGATCCGCACGCGATTTCCTATGCGCAAGTGCTCGACGTGTTCATGGGCACCCACGATCCGACCCAGCTCAACCGCCAGGGCAACGATGTCGGCACCCAGTATCGCAGCGCCATCTTCCCCTTGGACGATTCCCAGCGTGCGGAGGCAGAGGCCGCCATCGCCCGCTGGAACGCCGAGCACGGGGCGAGCGCGGTGACCACCATCGAAGGGCCGGCGCAATGGTATCCGGCCGAGGACTACCACCAGGAGTACTGGGAGGGCGAAGGCCGGTCCAACCCCTATTGCCTCGCCACCATCCCGCCCAAGCTGATGAAGCTGCGCAAGAGTTTTCGGGACAAGGTCCGCGCCTGAACCCCGCGCCGGCCGGCGCGGCCCGGCGGCTCACCCCCGCCAGCGGCCGATCCAGAAGCCGTCCAGCCCGCCGGCCTCCGCCAGCATCCCCGGATCGGTCCGCAGCCAGCCCTCTGGCGTCGGCGCCAGTCCGGCCGGCAGCTCGCCGGGCGCGATCGGCGCCGGCGTCAGCGCGACCCGCGCCGCCTGGTCCTCGCCCTCGGCGCGCTCCAGCGAGCACACCGCATAGATCAGCGTGCCCCCCGGCGCGGTCCAGCGCGCGGCGCGCTCCAGCAGGCGGGACTGCAAGTCCGCCATCTCGGCGATGTGCCGCTCGCCGATGCGGTGGAGCACGTCGGGGTGGCGTCGCGCGGTCCCGGTGGCGGTGCAGGGCGCGTCCAGCAGCACCGCATCGAACGGCGCCGCCGGCTCCCACTCCAGCGCGTCGGCGACGATCAGCTCGGCCGCCAGCCCGGTGCGGGCGAGGCTGTCGCGCAAGCGGTCGAGCCGCCTGTCGCTGATGTCGAGTGCGCTGACCGCCCAGCCCGCCGCCGCCAGTTGCAGCGTCTTGCCCCCCGGCGCGGCGCACAGGTCGAGCACGCGGCGCGCCTCCCCCGCTGGCGGCAGCAGCCGCACCGGCAGCGATGCGGC
>JACIYY010000372.1 GCA_014359685.1 Porphyrobacter sp.
CGCAGGTGGAGCGGATCATCGCCGCGTTCCAGAATGCGGTCGAGCGCGATCTGGCGGCGCCGCTGGGCCTCGGCATCGTCGCGCCCCATGCTGAGGCTGACTCACAGGCAGGCGCCGGCGTGGCGCCGATCCGGCCGATCGAGATGCTGACGCTGGTGACGCTCGATGTGGGAGCGCTTCCCGCCGCGCGCAGCTTCGATCTGGCGCAGGCGGTGCACCGCCGGATGGCACTGGCCGGGGTGAGGCTGGGGCAGCCGGCGAAGTGCGTCCGGCGCCTCGGCCGCGACGGCCCGGAGTGGGGCGGGACGCTGCGCGTGGGCCTGTCCATGCCGCAATTCAGCGACTGGGCGCCGCTCGACGATCAGGCGCTGGCAGCGCAGCTGGGCAGCGACATGGCGCGGATTGCCGAGGCCCTTCACGCCGCGACCTAGGCGGCGGCAGCCTCGTCAGGCAGCCCGTCAGGCCGAACGCGCGGCGAGCAATTCCTCGCAGATGCGATAGGTGCGTTCGTTGTCGACGTCGATCGCCAGCGCCCCGTCGGCGAAGCTGACCGCGCGAATCGTCACCCCGAAACGGCGCGACAGGCGGCGCATCGCGGCCTCCATGCCGATCAGGCGGAAGCGCATCAGCACGATGTTGACCAGCCCGACCGCGCGGGCCAGCCGGCGCGGGTTCTTCTGGAACTGGCCTCCTTCGCGGAAGGCCTCCGCCGCGGCGAAGGCCTTGCGGTTGGTGATGCCGTAGAGGTTGCAATTGGCATAGCCGCCGTCGCGCAGCTCGTAGAAGTTGCGCTGCCCTTCGGGATGGGCGGCGTGGACGCATTCCTTTCGGGTCAGGGCGATGACGGCGTCGGCTTCCTCCATTGCCAGGCGCAGCGCTTCGACCCCGGCGCGGGTCAGCAGCACGTTGTCGGCGGTGGTGATGATGAACGGACCCGGATCGGTGCCCGCCGCCGCCAGCACGCTTTCGACGATATTGGTATCGCTGGCGACCAGCCGGATCGGCACACCGCGCGCCAGGTAGGGCGCTAGCAGCGCCTGCACTTCACCGTGGGCCTCAGGCTCCAGCGAGACGCGGATCTCCGCGACCGAAGGAAGCGTGGTGAGCGTGTCGAGAACATGGGCGAGCAGCGGCTTGCCACGGATCGGCGCGAGGCATTTGTGCGACACGCCGGCCCGGACGGCGAGCGGGTTGGTTACGCCCGCCCGCTGCCCGGCAAGGACGATGACGGTGACCGGCGCGCATGGGGCGCCGGTCACCGGTGGCGGTGGATCGTTGGTCATCGTTTCCCGGGGGGTCTGCCGTCAGCCGAAGGTGCGCTGCCACCACCCGCGACGGGGCGAGCCGTCGCCTTCGGCACCTTCGGCGCTTCGCCGGCCGGCTTGCTCGCCGTCCTCGTCCGCCGTGGCGCTGGCGGCGAGGGCGTCACGCTGCGCGTCCTCGACGGGCTCGGGCGCAGGCTGGGGCGCAACGGTGCCGGCTTGCGGCTCCGCCTCCGCCTCCGCCTCCGCCTCCGCAGCCGGCTCGGGCGTCGCGGCCGCAGCCTTGCGGGCGCGGGTCCGCCTGGGCGGGGCGGGCTCCGCCTCGGCGGGCGGGGGCGTGTCGGCGGGAGCGGCCTCGGCATCGCTCGCGGCCTTGCGACGGCGGGGCGTGCGCTTCGGCTTCTCGGCCGCCTCGGGTGCTTCGGGCGCGACCCCCTCCGGCTCGGTCATCGCCTCGCCCTCGGCACCATCCGGCGCCTCGGGCTTGCGACGCCGGGCGCGGCGGCGCGGCTTTTCCTCGCCCGTTTCAGCGGCGGCTTCGGCAATCGCCTCGGCCGTGTCCTCCGGCGCCGGTCCGGCGGCGCTGTCCGCCGTGGCGGGAGCGGGTTCCGCGATCTCGCCGGCCGGCCCGCCGATCATCGGCCTGTCCTGCTCAGGGGCGTCGTCCCCGGACACGTCCGGGCCGGTATCGCCGTCATCCCCGGCCAAGGGCTGCTCGCCGTCCTCCGGCTCGCCGCCGGCGCTGCCGGTGTCGTCCTGGCGGCGACGACGGCGGCCGCCCCGGCGGCGGCGCTTGCGCGGCACCTCGGCGCCATCCTCGGCCTCGCCGGCGAACGCGGCCGCGCGGTCCGACGCGTCCTCGCCAGACGGTTCCTCGTTCGCGTCTTCGCCTTCGTCGGACAGGGGCGCGTCCTCCACGCTGTCCTCGCGGGCCCGGTTGCGGCCGCCACGGCGGCGGCGCTTCTTGCGCCCGTCGCCGCCTTCGCCTTCGGACGGACGGCGTGGGCCGCGATCCTCCTGCTCCTGCTCGGCCTCGAACGCCTCCTCCTCATCCTCCTCGTCCTCGGGGAGGTCGTCATCGAGGATGTCGTCGGCGATCGGCTCGAACCGCGGCGCGATGGTCGGGCGCGGGCCGGCGCTGGTGACGCGCATCTTGGCACCCTCGTCCTCGCCCTCCGGAATCACCTCGACATGGACGCCATAGCGGTGCTCGATCTCGGCGAGGTCGGCGCGCTTGGCGTTGAGCAGATACACCGCCGCCTCGGTCGAGGCGTAGAGGGTGATCAGCGTGCCGCGCCCCTTGGCCGCCTCGTCCTCGATCAGCCGCAGCGCCGACAGGCCGGCGCTCGACGCGGTGCGGACCAGGCCGGTTCCATCGCAATGCGGGCATGCGCGGGTGGTCGCCTCCAGCACCCCGGTGCGCAGCCGCTGGCGGCTCATCTCCATCAGCCCGAAGCCGGAGATGCGGCCGATCTGGATCCGCGCCCGGTCGTTCTTCAGCGCCTCCTTCATGGCCTTCTCGACCTTGCGGATGTTGGAGCTGTATTCCATGTCGATGAAGTCGATCACCACCAGCCCGGCCATGTCGCGCAGGCGCAGCTGGCGGGCGATCTCGCGCGCGGCCTCCAGGTTGGTGTTGACGGCCGTGGCCTCGATCCCGTGTTCCTTGATCGAACGGCCGGAATTGATGTCGATCGACACCAGCGCCTCGGTCGGGTTGATGACGATATAGCCGCCCGATTTCAGCTGCACGACCGGATCGTACATCGCCGACAGCTGGTCCTCCGCGCCATAGCGCTGGAACAGCGGGACGGGGTCGGAATAGGCTTTGACCCGGCGCACGTGGCTCGGTATCAGCAGCTTCATGAACTGGCGGGCGGCGCGGAACCCGTCCTCGCCCTCGACCACGACCTCTTCGATCTCCTTGTCGTAGATGTCGCGGATGGCGCGCTTGATGAGGTCGGAATCCGAATGGATCAGCGCCGGCGCGCTGGAGGCCAGCGTGGTCTCGCGGATCTCGTCCCACAGGCGGGCGAGATAGTCGAAGTCGCGCTTGATCTCCGGCTTGGTGCGCTGGAGGCCCGCGGTGCGCACGATCAGC
The DNA here is from genome assembly GCA_014359685.1 of Porphyrobacter sp. GTDB lineage: Bacteria > Pseudomonadota > Alphaproteobacteria > Sphingomonadales > Sphingomonadaceae > Croceibacterium. The sequence goes on from JACIYY010000372.1 coordinate 3,364, forward strand.
CCCATCGAGCGCGGCAGGCTGAGATCGGCGACGATCTGCTTCAGCCGCTTGCGATCGGCGGCGGAGCTGATCTTGCGGCTGATCCCGCCGCCATGGCCGGAATTGGGCATCAGCACGCAATAGCGGCCGGCAAGGCTGAGATAGGTGGTCAGCGCGGCGCCCTTGTTGCCGCGCTCCTCCTTCACGACCTGGACCAGCAGCACCTGGCGGCGCTGGATCACGTCCTGAATCTTGTAGCGCCGGCGCAGCGCCTGGCGCTTGGCGCGCAGCGCGTCCATCTCCTTGGCGCGCGAGCCCTGGCGCGGGCGCGCGGCCGACTTGCCCTGGCGGCGCGGGCCACGCCGGCCGCGACCGTTCCCAGCCTCGGCGCTGTCGGGGTCGGCGCCGTCGTCCTCCCCCTCGTCCGCATCCTCGTCAGCGTCCTCGGCCCGGTCACCCTCGCTGCCATCCTCGATGGTGGACAGGTCGTCGGCGCCGCCAGTATCGACCTCCTCCACGCCGGGGCCGGCCTCGTCGTCCTCGTCATCGCCATAGGCGCCGCGACCGGCGTCCTCGCCGTCCTCCCCGTAGTCGGACTCGCGATCGGGGGCGGCCCCGTCCTCGTCCTCCTCCTCGGCGCGCAGCGCGGCCTCTTCCTCGGCATGGGCCAGCTCTTCGGCCAGCAGCGCCTCGCGGTCCTGCTGGGGGATCTGGTAATAATCGGGATGAATTTCGCTGAAGGCGAGAAAGCCGTGGCGGTTGCCGCCGAAATCGACGAACGCTGCCTGGAGCGATGGTTCTACACGAGTGACCTTGGCAAGATAGATATTGCCCTTGATCTGCTTGCGTTCAGCGGATTCGAAATCGAATTCTTCAATTCGGTTGCCCTTGAGCACGGCCACGCGGGTTTCTTCCGGGTGGCGCGCGTCGATCAGCATGCGCGTTGCCATTGATAAGTCTCCGGGCGTGCGCGGCGCCCGCGATCGCTGCCGAACAGGCACGATCACGGTCCGAGGCACGCCGATAGGGGTGGGTGACGCCGCGGCTGCAGGGCAGGGCCCGGCCGGGGGCGGAGGATGGACCCGCGCCGGGACCGGTGCGGCCGGCGGCGAAGGGTAGGCTGGCGCCGGCGGCGGCGTGGCTGCCGGCGGAGTGGGGCATCGCGCCGGCGGCACGACGGCCGACGGCGGTGGAGGATGGCGTGGCCGGGGTGAAAAGGCGCAGGGGTTCGGACTGCGCGAGAGCACCCGCCGCCGCGCGACCGTCGCGTCGCGTCCTGGCGGGGTCACTCCTGCTTCTCATTCTCGGCATCAACCTGCAAGCGGGTCCGGGCGGTCGACAGGACGGTCCGGGAACAGCCCGACGGCGAACGCGTCCGGGCTGCGGCCCTGCTAGCACCCGCCGCGCCGCACGGCAATGGCGTTGCTGCGCGGCGGACACCGAGCCCACCCGCCGGCGCCGACGCTGCGCGGCCGGGGAGAGCGCGGCGGTTGGTTCTGGCGCGGGACAGAAACCCCATGCTAGGGCGACGCGCGATGGCCGACACCGATCCGACCGCGACCACCTGGAAAGACCGCTTGCGCCGCGAAGATGGCCCGCTGGCCCGGCTCGGCGCCGCCTGGCGGGGGCGTCCGGGCCTGCGCCGGCTGGCCTATGCGCTGGTGGCCGGGCTGGTCGTGGCGATCGGGGCCTGGACGCTGCTCGCCCGCGACCTGCCCGATGCCGAGCGGCTGCTGAGCTACGAGCCGCCATTGCCCTCCGTGGTGCGGGGGATCGATGGCGAGATCGTCCACACCTATGCGCGCGAGCGGCGGGTGCAGCTGCAGTTCAAGGATTTCCCCACCCAGCTGGTCAACGCCTATACCAGCGCCGAGGACGAGACCTTCTGGACCCATGGCGGCGTCGACCTGACCGGTACGCTCAACGCGGTGTTCGATTATGCCAGCAAGCTGGGATCGGGCGAGCGCGCGGTCGGCGGCTCGACGATCACCCAGCAGGTGGCCAAGAACGTGCTGCTGGGCGACGAATATTCGGTCACCCGCAAGCTGAAGGAGATGATCCTCGCCCGCCGGATCGAGGACGTTCTGACCAAGCGCGAGATCATGGAGCTGTATCTCAACGAGATCCCGCTCGGCCGGCGCAGCTTCGGCGTCCAGGCGGCCGCGCGCGCCTATTTCGACAAGGACGTGGGCGAGCTCGACCTGCACGAGATGGCGTTCCTGGCGATTCTGCCCAAGGCGCCCGAACGCTATGGCCGCGCCCGCAACCAGCAGCTGGCGCTGGCGCGGCGCAATTACGTCATCGACCAGATGGCCGACAACGGCCACATCAGCGCTGCCGAGGCGGCTGCGGCGAAGCGCCAACCGCTGGGCCTGGTCGCGCAGCGGCCGGAGGCGCGATCGGCCGATGCCGGCTATTTCCTGGAGGAGGTGCGCCGCCAGTTGATCGACCGCTATGGCGAGCAGGCCGAGGACGGGCCACAGAGCGTCTATGGCGGCGGCCTGTGGGTGCGGACCTCGCTCGACACGGCGATGCAGGATGCGGCGCGCGATGCCCTGCGCGCCGGCCTGCTGCGCTATCACGGCGGGCGCGGCTGGCATGGGCCGGTCGCCACCATCGATCCCGACAAGGGCGACCTCACCAGCCAGCTGGCGGCGACCAATCTGGGGATCAGCTATCGCGACTGGCGCATCGGGGTGGTGACGCAGCGGCGCGGCGCCAGCGCGACGATCGGCTTTGCCGATGGCGCAGAGGCGCCGCTGACCGGCCTGCCCGAAGCGATCAGGGTGGGGGACGTCGCTGCCGTGTCCCCCTCGGGTGGCGGCTACCGGGTGCGGACCGTGCCCGAAATTTCCGGCGGGCTGGTGGTGCAGGATCCCAACACCGGGCGGGTGCTGGCGATGCAGGGCGGGTTCGATGCGCGGCTGGGCTCGTTCAACCGCGCCAGCCAGGCACAGCGACAGCCCGGGTCCACCATCAAGCCGTTCGTCTATGCCGCCGGCCTCGACAACGGCATGACCCCGGCAACGCTGATCCCGGACCGCACCTTCTGCTATTATCAGGGCGCCAATCTGGGCGAAAAGTGCTTCCGCAATTTCGGCGGCGGCGGGGGCGGCGTCCACACCATGCGCTGGGGACTGGAACAGTCGCGCAACCTGATGACCGTCCACATCGCGATGGATGCCGGGATGCCGGCCGTCATCAAGACCTTCGAGCGCGTCGGCATCGGCAGCTACGAGCCCTATCCCGCCTTCGCGCTGGGCGCGGGGGAGACGACGGTGCTGAAGATGGTCAGCGCCTATGCGGCGCTGGCCAACAACGGCCTCCAGCACGATCCGACGCTGATCGATTATGTGCAGGACCGGCGCGGCAAGGTGATCTGGCGCGCGGACGAGCGCGAGTGCACCGGGTGCAACATGGCGCAGTGGGATGGCGGGCCGATGCCGCGCCTGCCCGAACGGGGCCGGCAGGTGATGGACCCGCGCACCGCGTTCCAGGTGGTCCACATGCTGGAAGGGGTGGTGACGCGCGGCACCGCCACCGTGCTGCGCGACCTGGATATGCCGCTGTTCGGCAAGACCGGCACCACCACCGGCCCGACCGATGTGTGGTTCGTGGGCGGATCGCCCGACATCGTCGCCGGCGTCTATATGGGCTTCGACCAGCCGCGAAGCATGGGCGGCTACGCCCAGGGCGGGCGGCTGGCGGCGCCGATCTTCAAACAGATCGTGGAGCAAACCCGTGACCGGTGGAGCGGACGCCCGTTCCTCGCCCCGCCCGGCGTGCGGCTGGTGCGGATCGACCGGCGCAGCGGCAAGCAGGTATTCGCCGGCTGGCCCGACGACGACCCCAAGGCGGCGGTGATCTGGGAGGCGTTCAAGCCCGATTCCGAGCCCCCGCGCGAGAAGCGCAGCGACCGCGTGGACCAGTTGCGCGAGATGATCCTCGCCCAGCTGCGCCGGGCCGAACGCAGCGCTGCGGCCGCCGGCGCCGCCGGCTCCGCAGGCCGGCAGGGCGACCCGATGCCGCAGGACAATTTCGTCGAGGAGCAGGGCGGCCTCTACTGACGCGGTGCCGGTATGGACGCGAGCCTCGCCCGGGCATAGGATGGGCGCATGATCCGCCCCCCGTCGCTCGTCCTGGCGCTCGCCGCGCTGCTGTCCGCGTCGCTCGCCGGCGGCCCCGCCTCCGCTGCGCTGCCGCAGGGCGCCAGCGCCCCGGCGCTGGTGACGCAGGGCGCGCTGGCCGGGCGGACCTTCACCTTCGACCTTGCCCGCGCGCTGCGCCAGGGGCCGGTGGTGCTCTATTTCTTTCCCAAGGCCTTCACGCAGGGCTGCACGCTGGAGGCCAACGCCTTTGCCGAGGCGATGGACGCGTTCCGCGCCGCAGGGGCGCAGGTGGTGGGGCTCTCGGCCGATGACCTCGCCACCCTGCGGCGCTTCTCGACCGAGGAATGCCGCGATGCGTTTCCGGTGGCGATCGCCAGCCCGGCCACGATCCGCGCCTTTGATGTGCCCCTTGTCCGCGACGGCCAGGCGAGCGGCCTTGCCACCCGGACGTCCTACGTCATCGCGCCCGATGGGCGGATCGTGATGGTCCATTCGGACCCCGATTGGCGCGAGCACGTCACCCGCACGCTGGCTGCCGTCCGCGCGCTCCAGCCCGGCTGAGGCGCGCCCGCCGCCACCGCGGCGCTTGTTCGCCGGGTGTCCGGCCCCCACTTCCCCCCTCCGGCCCGCTGCGCTAGGCGGGCGGCTTTCGTGAACGGAGACGTGCCATGCGTGCCGAAGGGCAGGCCCATATCGACCGCATCCAGGATGCGCTGGCGCTGGTACGCCGCTCGCTCGACTGGGAGCGCGCGCTGCGCCGGCTCGACGAGCTCAACGCCCGGGTCGAGGATCCCGGCCTGTGGAACGATCCGCGCCAGGCCGAACAGGTGATGCGCGAGCGGCGCCGGCTCGACAGCGCGATCGGCACGGTGCGCCAGATCGGCGCCGAGATGGCCGATGCGATCGAGTTCGTCGAGCTGGGCGAGGCGGAGGAGGACGAGGCTATCGTGGCCGAGGGTCTCGCGACGCTCGCCCGGCTGGCCGAGCGGGCCGATGCCGACAAGGTGCAGGCGCTGCTGAAGGGCGAGGCCGACTCCAACGACACCTATATCGAGATCCACGCCGGCGCCGGCGGCACCGAGAGCCAGGACTGGGCCGAGATGCTGCTGCGGATGTATGCCCGCTGGGCCGAGCGCAAGGGCTACAAGGTGGAGACGGTCGAATACCAGGCCGGTGAGCAGGCCGGGATCAAGTCGGCGACGCTGCTGGTCAAGGGCGAGAACGCCTATGGCTATGCCAGGACCGAAAGCGGCGTCCACCGGCTGGTGCGGATCAGCCCCTATGACAGCTCCGCACGGCGGCACACCTCGTTCAGTTCGGTGTGGGTCTATCCGGTGATCGACGACGATATCGAGATCGAGATCAACGACAGCGACCTCAAGATCGACACCTATCGTGCCAGCGGGGCGGGCGGCCAGCACGTCAACACCACCGATTCCGCGGTCCGCATCACCCATCTGCCGACCGGGATCGTCGTCGCCAGCCAGAACGACCGCAGCCAGCACAAGAACCGCGCCACCGCGATGAGCATGCTGAAGGCGCGGCTGTTCGAACGCGAGATGGCGACGCGCGAGGCGGCGGCGAGCGGCGAATATCAGGAGAAATCGGAGATCGGCTGGGGCCACCAGATCCGCAGCTATGTCCTGCAGCCCTACCAGCTGGTCAAGGACCTGCGGACCGGCATCACATCGACCAGCCCCGGCGACGTGCTCGACGGCGCGCTCGACCCCTTCATCGCCGCCGCTCTGGCGCAGCGCGTCACGGGCGAGGCGGTAGAGGTGGAGGACGTCGATTGACGCGCGCCTGCCCTCGTCCTCGCGCCGCACACGGCTGATGGCCGGCGCTGCCATGTCCCGCGTCATGGTCCTTGTGTCCCTGGCCCTGGTCGCCTGCCAGCCCGCGACCGAGGCCGGGCGCGGCGCCGATGCGGTCGAGTTCCCCAAGGCGCAGCGGCCGGTGTCGCCCCCTGGCGCCAACGGCTTTTCGGACGAGGCGACGCGCGACGACCGGCGCGAAGCGGCGACATTGATGGAGCTGGCCGGGATCGAGCCCGGCATGTCGGTCGCCGATCTGGGCGCGGGCGATGGCTATTACACGGTTCGCCTGGCGGAGCGGGTGGGCAAGGATGGACGCGTTCTGGCGCAGGACATCGACCGCGACGCTCTGCTGCGGCTCGGCAACCGGGTGGAGCGCGAGCGGCTCGATAATGTGTCGATCGTGCTCGGAGCGCCCGACGATCCGCGGCTGCCCGTCGACAGTTTCGACCGCGTGTTCATGGTCCATATGTATCACGAGGTGGAAGCGCCCTACGCCTTCCTGTGGCACCTGCGCCCGGCGCTGCGCGAAGGCGGGCAGGTGATCGTGGTGGAGGTCGATCGTCCGACCGACCGGCATGGTATTGCGCCGCAGCTCCTGTTCTGCGAATTCGAGCAGGTCGGCTTCCGGCTGGTGGAATTCGTTCGCCACCCTGCACTGGCCGGCTATTATGCCCGGTTCGATGCAGTAGGCGAGCGCCCGCCGCCCGAGGAGATCGAACCGTGTCGCCCCCGGATCGTTGCGGGGAACGGCGCCGGTTAGCAGGCGCGTGTGGGATTCAGGCAATGAGCTTCAAGGGTTTGCAACCCCTTCTGTATGGCGGCCGCGAAGTGTGGCCGCTGATCGAAGGCGGCAAGGGCGTTTCGGCCACCAATCATGCCAGCTCCGGCGCGTGGGCGGCGGCCGACGGCATCGGCACGGTCAGCGCGGTCAATGCCGACAGCTACGATGCCGAAGGCAAGATCGTGCCGCAGGTCTATGATCAGCTGACGCGGCTGGAACGGCACCAGCAGCTGGTCCGCTTCGCCATCGACGGCGCGGTCGAACAGGTTCGCCGCGCGCATGACATTTCCGGCGGGCGCGGGGCCATCAACATCAACGTTCTGTGGGAGATGGGCGGGGCGCAGCCGGTTCTGGAAGGGGTGCTGGAACGCACCAGGGGCCTCGTCGCCGGCGTCACCTGCGGCGCGGGGATGCCCTATCGCCTGTCCGAGATCGCCGCCCGCCACAATGTCCACTACCTGCCGATCGTCAGCTCCGGCCGGGCGTTCCGCGCGCTGTGGAAGCGTGCCTACAGCAAGGTGCCCCACCTGCTGGCGGCGGTAGTGTACGAGGATCCGTGGCTCGCCGGCGGGCATAACGGCCTGTCGAACGCCGAAGACCCGCTGCAGCCGGAGGACCCGTTCCCGCGCGTGAAGGCGCTGCGCGAGGTCATGCGCGCGGAGGGCATTTCCGACGAGGTGCCGATCGTGATGGCCGGCGGCGTGTGGTTCCTGCGCGAATGGGAAGACTGGATCGACAATCCGGAGCTCGGGCGGATCGCCTTCCAGTTCGGCACCCGCCCGCTGCTGACCGAGGAAAGCCCGATCCCGCAAGGATGGAAGGACCGCCTGCGCGAGCTGGAGCCCGGCGACGTGCTGCTGCACCGCTTCAGCCCCACCGGCTTCTACAGCTCCGCGGTGCGCAACCCGTTCCTGCGGATGCTGGAGGCGCGCAGCGAGCGGCAGATCCCCTATTCGCGGGTCGCGGCGGGCGAGCATACGGTGCAGCTCGATGCCGGGGTCAAGGGCAAGAACTTCTGGGTCACGCCCCGCGATCTCGACCGCGCCCGCAGCTGGGCCGGGCAGGGCTATACCGAGGCGCTGAAGACCCCGGACGACACGCTGGTCTTCGTTGGCCCGCAGGAACGTGCGACGATCCGGCAGGACCAGGCCGATTGCATGGGCTGTCTGTCGCATTGCGGCTTCTCGTCATGGAAGGACCACGACGACTACACCACCGGCAGGCTGGCCGATCCGCGCAGCTTCTGCATCCAGAAGACGCTGCAGGACATCGCCCATGGCGGACCGGTGGACGACAACCTGATGTTCGCCGGGCACTCCGCCTATCGGTTCAAGCAGGACCCGTTCTATTCCAACAATTTCACCCCCACGGTGAAGCAGCTGGTCGACCGGATCCTGACCGGAGACTAGGGCGGGGACGATGGCAACGGGGCAGGCGAAGGCGGTTCGCGGCCGGGCGCACGCTGGACCGGCAGGCACCTCGAAGCGCTTCGATTCGCCGGTCGGCGTGACCAGCGTGCCGCCCTGCGCCGCCAGCAAGCGGCGCGACAGGTCCAGCCCCAGCGGCTCCTGACCGCTGCACCCTGTCGCCGCTTTCGCGGCGGAGAGCGGCGCCCCGTCATCCTCCACGGTGATGACCACCCAACCGTCCGGCGCGCTGGACAGGGTGACCGTCACCTGCCCGCCGGAGCGGTCGTGGAAGGCGTGCTTGATCGCGTTCGTGACCAGCTCGTTCACCGCCAGCCCGGCCGCAGTGACCGCCGGATTGGCCAGCGTCCCGACTTCGCCACAGGCGCGGAAGCAGACCCGGACGCCGTGCGGCTCGGCCATCGCCTGCAGCCCCTCGCACACCTTGCGGAGCAGCGAGGCGAGATCCTGCCCGCCCTCCTGAACCAGAGCGGCGCGTGCATGGATCAGCACGCCCACCCGGTTGGCGACCTCGGTCAGCGCCTCCCGCGTGCGCGGTTCGTCCGATCGGCGGGCCGAGAGCTGGAGCAGGCTGACCACCATCTGGAGGTCGTTGCTGCAGCGGTGATAGGCCTCCCGCACGGCCGAGTTGCTTGTCGCGTCCATGGTCCTGCCACCCACAAACCGTTTACATTCCTGAACCGTTTCCATGGGATAGAAGGCTAGGCTGGCCCGTGCGGATGTAAAGCATAGGGCCGGCCACCCGTTCGCTGCCGAACCGTCAAGCGGCCTCGGCCGAGCTGCGGCAAACGGGAACAGAACATATACGAAGGTGGCATTCGTGTAAAGCTCGGGCGAGCCGCAAGTTGCCCTCGCCCGCGTCCTGCACAGGCTTCCGCGCGCGTGTAAGCCTGTACTCCTTGCATCGGCCGAGTGTTCGTGTCCGCTACCGGACAAAGGCTGCGCTGGCCGCAGACACGCGCTGTCATCCGTGCGATGGCCTCTCATCGCTCCCCGAGCAGACGCGGGCGGGGGCGGCTGGAAGATCCGCAGGTGTGCTTCTGCCCCACGGAAAAGCGCACGATGGCCGGCAACGATTTCGAGACCTCCAATCTTCTGGTGCAGCGATTCGACCAGCCGACGATTGACGCGTTGCGCCCGCATTTCAGCCGAGTCGGGCTTGAGCGTGAGCAATGCTTCACCACGCGTGGCCAGCGGCTGGAGGCGGTGGTGTTTCCCGAAGGCGGGATTGCATCGTGCGTGGCGTCCGAAGGTGGCGCGCGCACCGAGGTGGGACTGGTCGGCATCGACGGAATGATCGGGCTGGGCGCGCTGCTCGGCGACGGGATCGAGAGCACGGAGATCCTCATGCAGGTTGACGGGACCACCGGGCTGGTGCTGCCGATCGACCGGATGCGCGCGGCGCTGGCGGAGTCGGAGGCACTGCGTCGCCTGGTCGATCGCTATGCGCTGTGCTTCCAGATCCAGCTGGCCTACGCACTCGTGTCCTGCGCCCAGCACCTGATGGAGGCGCGGCTCGCCCGGTGGCTGCTGATGTGCCACGACCGGTTGCCCGGCGACGAGATTCCGCTGACGCACGAATTCATGGCGATGATGATCTCCGCCCAGCGCAGCGGCGTCACCGTGACCCTGCACACGCTGGAGGGGGCGGGGATGATCCGTTCCACGCGCGGGCTGGTGACGATCCGCGACCGGGCCAAGCTGGCCGAGCTCGCCGGGGACAGCTACGGCATCCCCGAGGCGCGGTACCGCGACCTGATCGGTCCGTTCGGCAAATAGCGCGTGGGGCTTCGCGTTTGCGGTTGATGACGCCGCCGGTGCGGCTGTATCGGGCCGCCATGCGCAAGGCGATCGGCGGACTGGCGGCACTGGCGGCTACGGCACTGAGCGCGTCGGCCCCGTTTCCCGCCTTCGCACAGGAGCGTGAGGTCCCCTATTGGGCGACGATCCGCGCCGAGAGCGTCAACATGCGCGTCGGCCCCAGCGTCGATTTTCCCATCGAGTGGATTTACCGCCGCCCGGGCCTGCCGATGAAGGTGGTGCGCCTGAACGAAGGCTGGCGGCTGGTGGAGGATCCCGACGGCGCGCGCGGCTGGATCGTGGCGCGGCTGCTGAGCCCCGACCGCGGCGCCATCGTGACCGGGTCGGGCCTGGCGGCGATGCGCGCAGCGCCGAACGAGGCGGCAGAGCTGCGCTGGCGGCTGGAGCCCGGCGTGGTCGGTCGGCTCGGCGATTGCGCCGCCGGGTGGTGCGAGCTGGACGTGGCCGGCCATCGCGGCTGGGTCCGGCAGGACCGGCTGTGGGGCGACGGCGAGCCGTAGGACCCGCCGCCAAGCCCCAACGGAGCAGCTCAGACCATCTCGACAGCCACCGCGGTGGCCTCGCCGCCGCCGATGCACAGGCTGGCGACGCCGCGGGTGCCGCCGCGCTGCTTCAGGGCGTTGAGCAGGGTCACGATGATGCGCGTTCCGCTCGCCCCGACCGGATGACCGAGCGCAGTGCCGCCGCCATTGACGTTGATCTTCTCGTGCGGGATGCCGATGTCGCGCATCGCGAACAGCGGCACACAGGCGAACGCCTCGTTCACCTCCCACAGATCGACGTCCTCGACCGACCAGCCGGCCTTGTCCAGCAGCGTCCGGATCGCGCCGACAGGAGCGGTGGTGAAGTCCTTGGGCGCCTGCGCATGCGCGGCCATCGCCACGATCCGCGCCACCGGCTGGCGTCCCTGTTCCCGGGCCACGCTCTCGCGCGTGAGGACGATCGCTGCCGCCCCGTCGGAGATCGAGCTGGAGGTGGCGGCGGTGATCGTCCCGTCCTTGGCGAAGGCGGCCTTCAGATGCGGGATCTTCTCGGGATTGGCGCGACCGGGCTGCTCGTCGCGATCGACGGTGACCTCCCCCTTGCGGGTGGACACCGTGACCGGCACGATCTCGTCGTCGAAGGCGCCCGAGCTGATCGCCTCGTTCGCGCGGGTGAGCGAGGCGATCGAGTAATCGTCCATCTCCTGCCGGGTCAGCTGGTACTCGTCGGCGGTGCACTGCGCGAATGAACCCATCGCGCGTCCTTCCTCGTAGGCGTCCTCCAGCCCGTCGAGGAACATGTGGTCATAGACCTTGTCGTGCCCGATGCGCGCGCCGGAACGGTGCTTGGTCAGCAGGTAGGGCGCGTTGGTCATGCTCTCCATGCCGCCGGCGACCACCAGGTCGACATTGCCCACGGCGAGCGCCTCCGACCCCATGATGACGGTCTGCATGCCACTGCCGCAGACCTTGTTCACGGTCGTCGCCTGCACCGAAGTGGGCAGCCCGGCCTTGATCGCGGCCTGCCGCGCGGGCGCCTGGCCGAGGGCGGCCGGCAGCACGCAGCCCATGTAGATGCGGTCGATGTCCTCTCCCGACACGCCCGCCCGCTCGACCGCAGCCTTGACCACGGTCGCGCCAAGATCGGTGGCGGACATGTCGGACAGGGCACCCTGCATGGCGCCCATCGGCGTGCGGGCATAGGACAGGATGACGATCGGGTCTGCTTGGCTGAAGGTCGGCATGGCGTGGTCTCTTCCGGTGTGACTGGACTCGCTGGCGACGGTCTTTAGTGTGGGTTGCCACGGAGGGCAAATTGCGCTGCGGCGCGGCGTTGGCATCCGCCGCCAGGCCACGGAAAACAGGCCGGCGGCGGCGCGTCGGGCGGCGGGCAAAAACGGACGTGCCCCTTGAACGCGCAGCGCCGCTTCTTTAGGGCGCTGGAAAGTCCCCGATCCCGATTGCGGGGCGGGGCCTCCCACAAGGACCTTCGGTGCTCGAC
>JACIYY010000373.1 GCA_014359685.1 Porphyrobacter sp.
GGCCTTGATCGCCGCGGCGTTGGCCGAGGGCTTCCTGAACCAGAACCCGATCAGCAGGTAGGACGCGAGGCCCACCCCTTCCCAGCCGAAGAACATCTGCACCAGATTGTCGGCCGTCACCAGCATCAGCATCGCGAAGGTGAACAGCGACAGATAGGCGAAGAAGCGCGGCTGGTCCGGGTCTTCGGCCATGTAGCCCCAGCTGTAGAGATGGACGAGGGCCGAAACGGTGGTGACGACCACCAGCATGATGGCGGTCAGCGCATCGACCCGGAGCGCCCAGTCGAAGCTCATCGTCCCGCTCTCGACCCACTTCAGCACCGGCACCACGCTGGCAGGCGCGTCGCCGCCAAGATAGCTGAGGAAGATCGGCCAGCTGAGCGCGCAGGACACGAACAGCGCACCGGTAGTCAGCACCTTGGCGATGGTGTTGCCGAGCGCCCGGTTGCCCAGCCCGGCGACGATCGCTGCCAGCAGCGGCAGGAACACGATGACGAGGATGGAGGACAAGCGGCTATCCCTTCATCCGGTTCACGTCGTCGACGGCGATCGTGCCGCGGCTGCGGAAATAGATCACCAGGATCGCCAGGCCGATCGCCGCCTCGCCAGCCGCGACGGTCAGCACGAACATGGCGAACACCTGCCCGGTCAGATCGCCGAGGAAGGCACTGAACGCGACCATGTTGAGGTTCACCGCCAGCAGGATCAGCTCGATCGCCATCAGGATGACGATGATGTTCTTGCGATTGAGGAAGATGCCCAGCACGCCCAGCACGAACAGGATCGAGCTGACCACGACATAATGTTCGATGCCGATCATCGGCGCACCCGCATCATAGCTGGATTCCCTGCCCGACCTCGGGCCGCGTGTTGATCGTCGCTTCCGACGGCTTGCGCGCATTCTGCCGGGCGATGTCCTGCTGCCCGCGCGCCGCCCGGCTGCCGCGATGGGTCAGCACGATCGCGCCGATCATCGCCACCAGCAGGATGATGCCGGCGCTTTCGAACAGGAACAGATAGCGGCCGTAGAGCAGCGCGCCGATATTCTCGATATTGCTCTCGCCCAGCAGCGGCGCGGCATCGCCGGCCGGCGTGCCGAGCGCGATGGCGCCGGCGCGCCAGGCGCCCACGCCCAGCACCAGCTCTGCCAGCAGGACAAGCGCGATGGCGATGCCCAGCGGGAAGTTCTTGATGAAACCGGCGCGCAGCTCGGCGAAATCGATGTCCAGCATCATCACCACGAACAGGAACAGCACCGCGACCGCGCCGACATAGACGATGACCAGCAGCATCGCGATGAACTCCGCCCCCACCAGCACCATCAACCCGGCGCCGTTGAAGAAGGCGACGATCAGCCACAGCACCGAATGGACCGGGTTGCGCGCCAGGATCGTCACCGCGCCGCTGGCGATGACGAGCCCGGCGAACAGGTAGAAGGCGAAGGCTTGGATCATCACGTGTCAGCGGTCCCCGGGGCTCGCCTGCGCGCCTAGCGGTAGGGCGCGTCGGCTTCAAGGTTCGCGGCGAGCGCCCGTTCCCACTTGTCCCCGTTGGCGAGCAGCTTGGCCTTGTCGTACATCAGCTCCTCGCGGGTCTCGGTGGTGAACTCGAGGTTGGGCCCCTCGACGATCGCATCGACCGGACACGCCTCCTGGCAGAAGCCGCAATAGATGCACTTGGTCATGTCGATGTCGTAGCGGGTGGTGCGCCGGCTGCCGTCGACGCGCGGCTCGCTCTCGATGGTGATGGCCTGCGCCGGACACACCGCCTCGCACAATTTGCACGCGATGCAGCGCTCCTCCCCATTGGGATAGCGGCGCAGTGCATGCTCGCCCCGGAAGCGCGGGCTGAGCGGGTTTTTCTCGTACGGATAATTGATCGTGGCCTTGGGCTTGAAGAAATACTTCAGCGTGAGCGCATGCGCCTTGAGGAATTCCCACAGGGTGAACGATTTGACCAGTTGTGCGACGGTCATGGTGCGCCTCCGATGCCCAAGAGTGAGACCAATCCGCAATGGTCGGTCATGCCGCCGTCACCAAGAGATTCGTAATCCTTCTTTCCTAGCGAGAAGGCGTCTCTAGTTCCTGGCACATCCTTTTCCAGGGCGTCGATGGCTCGGTCCTTTGCGTGCAAACATTCCTCGAGCGTGCTGCCTCTGAAGATCGACCCCAACGCTGCCAAGCCCATCGTACCGTCGTTGATATACACCCCGGTACTGGCCTCGTAAAAACCATGCACAGCTTTCGAATATCCTATAATGTAGGCAAGCGCGTGAACCGAGCCAGCCTTAGAGTTTATTCTTAATCGCTTCTCTAGAAGGTTCTCATCCAAATACACGAGCATCAACTGTTGCAGGATTCCTGTACTAACGCTCGATGCTGCGCGAGCTGCTATTTCCTCCGGATCACTACTGGCTGGCTTGGTCATATTGCCTCCCCATACCTCGTAAACATCAGCCAGCCGCTCACCAGCACCACGAACACCAGGCTCAGCGGCAGGAACACCTTCCAGCCGAGCCGCATCAGCTGGTCATAGCGGAAGCGGGGGACGGTCGCCTTCACCCAGCTGAAGATGAAGAAGAAGAAGAAGATCTTGGCGAACAGCCACAGCCAGCCCGGAATCCAGTAGAGCGGCGCCCATTCGAGCGGAGGCAGCCAGCCACCGAAGAACAGGATCGCGTTGAGCGCGCACATCAGCAGCACGTTGGCATATTCGCCGAGCCAGAACAGCGCGAAGCTCATGGACGAATATTCGGTCTGGTAGCCGGCGACCAGCTCGCTCTCCGCCTCGGTCAGGTCGAACGGCGCGCGCGCGGTTTCGGCCAGGCTGGAGATCAGGAACATCACCCACATCGGGAACAGCAGCAGGTTGAACACGAAGCCGTTGACGATGCCGAGGCCATGGCCGCGCTGCGCCTCGATGATCCCGTTCATGTTGAAGGTGCCCGCCCACAGCACCACGCAGATCAGGATGAAGCCGATCGAAACCTCGTAGGAGATCATCTGAGCAGCGGCGCGCATGGCGCTGAAAAACGGGTATTTCGAGTTCGACGCCCAGCCCGACATCACGACGCCGTAGACCCCCAGCGAGCTGATCGCGAGGATATAGAGCAGGCCGACATTGATGTCGGCCAGCACCGCGCCAGAATTGAACGGGATCACCGCCCAGGCCGCGAGCGCCAAGGTGAAGGTGACGATCGGCGCGATCAGGAACAGGCCCTTGTTCGCAGCCGAGGGAACGATGGTTTCCTGCAGGAACACCTTCAGCCCGTCGGCAAAGCTCTGCAACAGGCCGAACGGGCCGACCACGTTGGGTCCGCGCCGCAGCGCCATCGCCGCCCACACCTTGCGATCGACATAGATGATCATCGCCACCGCCAGCATCAGCGGCAGGGCGATCAGCAGGATACCGGCGATGGTCGAGACGAACCACGCCGTCTCGTAGCTCATGCCCCAATCCTCGAACACGGGGATCATTCCGCCGCCTCCGCCAGATCTTCGCCGTGCACAAGCTCGGCCGAGCACCGCTGCATCACCACGCTGGCGCGGGCGATCGGGTTGGTGAGATAGAAATCCCTGACCGGATAGGCGATCCGCCCTTCCGCCCGCACCGATCCATCGGCCGGCGGCAGCGGCCCGTAATCCGCCAGCCCTTCGGTGCCCAGCGCCGGCACCTCGGCGATCATCGCCGCACGCAGCGCGTCGAAGCTGTCGAAGCCGACCTCCACGCCCAGCGCATCCGCCAGCGCGCGCAGGATCGTCCAGTCCTCGCGCGCATCGCCGGGGGCGAACACCGCCCTGTCGGCGACCTGCACGCGGCCTTCCAGATTGACGTAGGTGCCGTCCTTCTCGGTATAGGCGCTGCCCGGCAGGACGATGTCCGCCGCCGCCGCGCCCTTGTCCCCGTGATGGCCGATATAGACCTTCAGCGCGCCGCCGAAGCGGCCGTAATCCATCTCGTCCGCACCGAGCGAGATCAGCACCTTGGGCGAGGCATTCGCCAGATCGGCGATGCCGCCCGGCTGCGCGAAGCCCAGCATCAGCGCGCCCATCCGGGCCGCCGCAGCATGCACGACGTTGAACCCGCTCCAGCCCTCGCGGGTCACGGTCCATGCCTCGCCCAGCGCCAGCGCCGGATGCAGCGCGCCCGCGGCCAGTCCGCCCGGGCCGACGATGATCGCCGGCCGGGCCGCATCCTGCATGGCCTGTGCCACGTGGCCGGGCAGCGCATGAAGCAGGCCCGCCTCCTCGCCCAGGAACTCGGCCGGATAGGTGGTCTCCCATTGCGGGCCGATAAGGAACACCCTGGCCCCGCGCTGCACCGCCTTGCGAAGACGGACGTTGAGCAGCGGTGCCTCCCAGCGGACATGGCTGCCGACGATCAGCACCGCATCGGCCTCCTCGATCCCGGCAAGGGTCGAGTTGAAATTGACCGCCGCCAGGTTGCCGACCGGATAGGCCAGGCCGGTCTGCCGGCTCTCCAGCAGCGTGGAGCCGAGCGCAGCCAGCAACCGCTTGGCCGCCAACATCGTTTCGCAATCGACCAGATCGCCGGCCACCGCCGCGATGCTGCTGCCCGCATCGGCTGCGGCGATGGCGGCGAAGGCCTCATCCCACCCGGCCGGCTGGAGCTGCCCGTCGCGCCGCATCCACACCCGGTCGAGCCGTCGGCGGGTCAGACCGTCGACCTGGTAGCGCGCCTTGTCGCTGATCCATTCCTCGTTCACGTCGTCGTTGATGCGCGGCAGCACGCGCAGCACCTCGCGCCCGCGCGAATCGACTCGGATGTTGCTGCCGATCGCATCGGACACGTCGATCGACAGCGTCTTTCTCAACTCCCACGGCCGTGCTTCATAGGCGTACGGGCGGCTGGTCAGCGCACCGACCGGGCACAGGTCGATGACGTTGGCCGAAAGCTCGTGCCTCGCCGCGCGCTCCAGATAGGTGGTGATCTGCATGTCCTCGCCACGATAGAGCGCGCCGATCTCGTCGACGCCCGCGACCTCTTCGGAGAAGCGGACGCAGCGGGTGCAGTGGATGCAGCGGTTCATGATCGTCTTGATCAGCGGACCCATATACTTGTCGGTCACCGCCCGCTTGTTCTCGTGATAGCGCGAGCCGCCGCGCCCATAGGCCATGGCCTGGTCCTGCAGGTCGCACTCCCCGCCCTGGTCGCAGATCGGGCAATCGAGCGGATGGTTGATGAGCAGGAACTCCATCACTCCTTCGCGCGCGGCCTTGACCATCGCGCTGTCGGTGCGGATCTCCTGCCCGTTGGCGGCCGGCAGCGCGCAGCTGGCCTGCGGCTTGGGCGGCCCGGGCTTCACCTCGACCAGGCACATCCGGCAATTGCCGGCGATCGACAGCCGCTCGTGATAGCAGAAGCGCGGGATTTCCTTGCCGGCCAGCTCGCAGGCCTGAAGGACGGTGGCCCCGTCGGGCACCTCGATCTCGGTGCCGTCTATGGTGACTTTAGGCATGTCCATGGGCCCCGCGATAAGGACAAGCTGCAGGCGAGCCGCAGGTGATTTGTTCGACAACCGTCACACCGTGAATGGGAGCGCCCGAACTCGAAACTGAATGAGGAAAATCATGCTCTCGAAGCCTTCCATCGGTGCTCATCCACACCCATCGCACTGTGGTATCGTCCAAAGCCATCGCGGTCATTTCACGGCCGCCGGAACGCAGCTGCACTGTTGAGCCAACGCCAAACGTCTCGCTCATTCCGCCGCCTCCCGCACTTCGCCGGCCTCTCGCTCGGCGATGCGCCGCTCCAGTTCGGGGCGGAAATGGCGGATCAGGCCCTGGATCGGCCAGGCGGCGGCGTCGCCGAGCGCGCAGATCGTGTGGCCTTCAACCTGCTTGGTGACCTCGAACAGCATGTCGATCTCGGCCGGGGCGGCGTCGCCCGCGCGCAGCCGTTCCATCACCCGCCACATCCAGCCGGTGCCTTCACGGCACGGCGTGCACTGGCCGCAGGACTCGTGCTTGTAGAAATAGGAGATGCGGGCGATCGCGCGGACGATGTCGGTGGACTTGTCCATCACGATCACCGCCGCCGTGCCCAGCCCGCTGCCCAGCGCCTTCAGCCCGTCGAAATCCATCGGGCAGTCCATGATCTCGGCCGCCGGGACCAGCGGCACCGACGATCCGCCGGGGATCACCGCCAGCAGATTGTCCCACCCGCCGCGAACCCCGCCGGCATGCCGCTCGATCAGCTCGCGGAAGGGGATGCTCATCGCCTCTTCCACGACGCAGGGCTTGTCCACATGGCCGCTGATCTGGAACAGCTTGGTGCCCTTGTTCCCGTCGCGACCGAAGCTGGCGAACCATGCCGCCCCGCGCCGCAGGATGGTGGGCACGACGGCGATCGATTCGACATTGTTGACCGTGGTCGGGCAGCCATAGAGCCCCGCGCCGGCGGGGAACGGGGGCTTGAGGCGCGGCTGGCCCTTCTTGCCCTCCAGGCTCTCGATCATCGCGGTCTCTTCGCCGCAGATATAGGCGCCGGCGCCGCGATGGACGAACACGTCGAAATCATAGCCGGAGCCGGCCGCGTTCCGGCCCAGGAGGCCGGCATCATAGGCCTCGGCCACCGCCGCGAACAGCACCTCCGCCTCGCGGATATATTCGCCGCGAATGTAGATATAGGCGGCGCGCGCGCGCATCGCGAAGCCGGCGACCAGGGCGCCTTCGATCAGCTTGTGCGGATCGTGGCGGATGATCTCGCGATCCTTGCAGCTGCCGGGCTCCGATTCGTCGGCATTGATGACGAGGAAGCTGGGACGGCCGTCCTTGCTCTCCTTGGGCATGAACGACCATTTCATGCCGGTCGGGAACCCCGCCCCGCCCCGCCCGCGCAGGCCCGACGCCTTGATCTCGTCGATGATCGCGTCCTGCCCGCGCCCGATCAGCGCGCGCGTGTCGTCCCAGTCGCCCCGCGCCTGCGCCGCCGCCAGCCGCCAGTCCTGGAAGCCGTACAGGTTGGTGAAGATGCGGTCGCGATCGTCAAGCATGCAAAGCTCCGGCAGGCATCAGCCCATCCCTCCGAACACGAAGATGGCGGTGCCCGCAAGGATGGCGAGCAGTGCCACGGTCTTGGCCATCCCGGCGAGGAACTTCCACGCCAGCACCACCAGCACCAGTGCCACGATCAGGAAGATCAGCGGATCCATCACTGCCCCTTGCGCGACTGGCGCAGGCCGATCACGAACAGCACGATCCCGGCGACGAGGAGCGCCGCGCCGGTGGCGCCTTCCTCGTAGGAGATCGCGACCGCGCCCCAGGCCATCACGGCCGCGCCGACGCCGATCATGATCTTGCCGTTCACCGCGAATCGCCCCGCCACTCGCCCCGATAATCGTGATTGGCGTGGACCATCGCGGTGAGCGTGGTCGGCCCGCCCAGCGGCTCGACCGTGTGGCGGCCGGGCTGCTGCGTACCCTCCTTGGGGCTTTCTCCCCGGGCCAGCGCATCGAGCACCGCGTCGAGCCGCTCGGGCGTCAGGTCCTCGTAATTGCCATCGTTGATCTGGACCATCGGGGCAGAGGCGCAATTGCCCATGCATTCCACCTCGGTCAGCGTCCACATCCCGTCGGGCGTGGTGTGGCCCTTCCTCATCCCGCGCCGGTAGCAGGCGGCGAGGATGTCGTCGGAACCGCGCAGCATGCACGGCGTCGTGCCGCAGACCTGCACGTGGAAGCGGCCGACCGGGGCGAGGTTGTACATCGTGTAGAAGCTGGCGACCTCCAGCACGCGGATCACCGGCATGGCGAGCTCGCGCGCGACGAACTCGATCACCGGGATCGGCAGCCAGCCTTGCGTCTGCGTCTCCGCCCCAACCTGCCGCTGGGCAAGGTCGAGCAGCGGCATCACGGCGGAGCGCTGACGCCCTTCGGGGTAGCGGGCGACGATCTCGCGCGCCTTGGCGGCGTTCGACTCGGTCCAAGCGAAGCTGCCCCAGCGGGCGCGCAGTTCGGGCGTGTCGGGGGCGGGATTACGGGCGGCCATGACGCGTCGCTCCCCATTTTGTGTGTGCGATAGCAGTCCAGATCACCGATAGGACAATGACGACAGGCACGCCTGCTCCCTGCTTCCCCTGCCCGATGACGAAGCCCAGCGCAGCGATCGTCAGCGCAACCAGGACGAAAACCCAGATAGACGGCCGCCTCACCGGTCGCTCTCCCCGAACACCGCGTCGATCGAGCCGAGGATCGCGGTCGCATCGGGCAGCATGTGGCCCTTGCACATAAAGTCCGTCGCGATCACGCCTCAATCAGCCCCAGGCGGGTTTCGATCCGGTCGAGGCGATGCTCGATCCGGTCAACGCGCTTTTGCATACCGGCGTAGCCAACCTCCACAGAGGCGATCCGGGCGGACATGCTGGCGGTCATCTCCTCGACTGAGGCCACGCGCGTTTCGAGATCGCCCAGCTTGAGCAGGATGGCCGACAGCTGCCCCTGCATCTTCTGCAGCACGGCGTAGATCAGCTCGTTAGTCACCTCGTCAGGCACGGGCCGCCCCCTTTGAACACGGACCTGATACATACGCGGCGGCCCCTCACCGGTCGCTCTCCCCGAACACCGCGTCGATCGAGCCGAGGATGGCGGTCGCATCGGGCAGCATGTGGCCGCGGCACATCATGTCCATCGCCTGCAGATGGCTGAACATCGTCGGGCGGATCTTGCAGCGATAGGGCTTGTTGGTGCCGTCGCTGACCAGATAGACGCCGAACTCGCCCTTGGGGCTCTCGGTTGCGACATAGACCTCGCCGGCGGGCACGTGGAAGCCTTCGCTGTAGAGCTTGAAATGGTGGATCAGCGCTTCCATCGACTGCTTCATCTCGCCACGCCTGGGCGGCACCACCTTGCGGTCGCTGCTGGCGATCGGCCCCTCCGGCATCTGCGCCAGGCATTGCTTGATGATCCGCGCGGACTGGCGCACCTCCTCGACCCGCACCATCATCCGGTCGTAGCAATCGCCGTTGGTGCCGACCGGGATCTCGAAATCCATGCGGTCATAGACGTCGTAGGGCTGGCTCTTGCGAAGATCCCACGGCACGCCGGAGGCGCGGATCATCGGACCGGAAAAGCCCCAGGCGATCGCATCGTCGCGGCTGACCTTGGCGATGTCGACATTGCGCTGCTTGAAGATGCGGTTGTCGACGACGAGGCTCATCGCATCCTCGAACAGTTCGGGCAGGCGCGTGTCGCACCAGTCGCCGATGTCGGTCAGCAGCTTGAGCGGCACGTCCTGGTGGACGCCGCCGGGCCGGAACCACGCCGCATGCATCCGCGCGCCGGAGGCCCGCTCGAAGAAGTTCATGCAATCTTCGCGGATCTCGAACAGCCACAGGTTGGGCGTCATCGCACCGACATCCATCACATGGCTGCCGATATTGAGCAGGTGGTTGGAGATGCGCGTCAGTTCCGCGAACATAACCCGCAGATATTGGGCGCGGAGCGGGACTTCGAGGTTGAGCAGCTTCTCGATCGCGAGCACATAGGAGTGCTCCATGCATAGCGGCGAGACGTAATCGAGACGATCGAAATAAGGCAGCGCCTGCAGATAGGTCTTGTGTTCGATCAGCTTTTCGGTGCCGCGGTGGAGCAGGCCGATATGCGGATCGACCCGCTCGATGATCTCGCCGTCCAGCTCCATCACCAGCCGCAGCACGCCATGCGCCGCAGGATGCTGCGGCCCGAAATTGATCGTGTAGTTGGAGATCACCTCGCCCCCGGTGGTGGGCGATGTCTCCTGCAACAAGCCGGCCATCAGCTGTCTGCATCCTTGTTGAGCTCGGTGGCACCCTTGGTATCAGGGGCGCTCTCCTGACGCGCGGGCCGGTCGGGGCGATCCTCGGTCGGGGTCGGCGCGCCGGGGTCGGAGATCGCGGTCTCCTCCGGCACCGGTTCGCCGTGGCCCTGCCCGGCGACGGTGCCACTGGCCATGCCGCGCGCGACATGCTCGGCGGCCTTGGCATCGGCGCCGGGACCGGCACCGGTCTCGGCCGGCCTGTCGGTGGTCTTCACCTCGGCGGCCGGCGGCATGGTCGCCTTCTCGTCGCCGGGCAGCGGGTAGTCGGCGCCCTCCCACGGAGAGGTGAACTCGAAGATCCGGAAATCCTGCGGCAGTTCCACCGGCTCATAGATCACCCGCTTGTCCTCCTCCGAATAGCGCACCTCCTGGTAGCCGGTCAGCGGAAAATCCTTGCGGAAGGGGTGACCCTCGAAGCCGTAATCGGTCAGAATCCGGCGCAGATCGGTGTTGCCGTCGAACAGCACGCCGAACATGTCGAACACCTCGCGTTCCAGCCAGCCGGCATTGGGCCACAGGCGGGTGACGGTCGGAACCGGGGAGGTTTCGTCGGTGGTCAGCTTGACCATCAGGCGATGGTTGCGGGTCAGCGACAGCAGCATGTAGACCAGTTCGAACCGCTCGGCCCGCTGCGGGTAGTCGGCGCCGGCGATCTCCATCAGCTGCTGGTACTGGTGCTCGTCGCGCAAGGTCCGCAGCACGTCCTCGATCGCATCGCGGCGGACCGACAGCATCAGCTCGCCGTGCTCCTGGTGCACACCGATCAGCCGATCGCCCAATGCGGGGCCGAGGACATCCACCAGCCCGTCATGGCTGCGGAAGCAGGGGGCGGAATGCAGGACAGGCATCAGCGTTCGATCGTGCCCGCGCGACGAATCTTGCGCTGCAACTGCATCACACCATACAGCAGCGCCTCGGCCGTCGGCGGGCAGCCGGGGACGTAGATATCGACCGGAACGATCCGGTCGCAGCCGCGCACCACCGAGTAGCTGTAGTGGTAGTAACCGCCGCCATTGGCGCAGCTGCCCATGCTGATCACGTATTTCGGATCGGACATCTGGTCATAGACCTTGCGCAGCGCCGGCGCCATCTTGTTGCACAGCGTGCCAGCCACGATCATCACGTCCGACTGGCGCGGGGAGGCGCGCGGGGCGACGCCGAACCGCTCCATGTCGTAGCGCGGCATGTTGACGTGGATCATTTCGACCGCGCAGCAGGCGAGGCCGAAAGTCATCCACCACAGCGAGCCGGTGCGCGCCCACTGGAACAGTTCCTCCGTGCTGGTGACGAGGAAGCCCTTGTCGGACACCTCGGTCGAAAGGGCCTTGGCGTAGCCCACGTTGGGCGGCGTGATCTCGGGATGCAGCGCCGGGTTGTACGCGGGCCCGCTCACGCTGCTGGCGTGCGGGTTCGCGAGCTGGTGGTCGAGGTGCGGGTTGGCCGGCGTGCCGTCGCTCACTCCCATTCCAAGGCTCCCTTTTTCCATGCGTAGGCGAGGCCGATGCCCAGTTCGGCCAGGAACACCATCATCGTGATCCAGCCCGGCCAGCCGGTCAGGTCCAGGCTCACCGCCCAGGGGAACAGGAACGCCGCCTCCAGATCGAAGACGATGAACAGGATCGCGATGAGGTAGAAGCGAACGTCGAACTGGCTGCGCGGGTCCTCGAAGGCGGGAAAGCCGCACTCGTACTCGCTCAGCTTCTCGGCGTTGGGCTTGTACGATCCGGTCAGGTGCGAAACGCCCATCGGCAGGAACACGAAGGCCGCCGACAGCCCCAGCGCGATCGCCAGGAAGATCAGGATCGGCAGATATTGCGACAGGTCGAGCACCGAAGGTCCTTGTGGGAGGCCCCGCCCCGCAATCGGGATCGGGGAC
>JACIYY010000374.1 GCA_014359685.1 Porphyrobacter sp.
ATCGACCGCGACCGGCACCACCGGCAGGCGCAGCATCTTGTACAGCCCGGCAAAGCCCGCCTGCAACGGCGCGCGCTGGCCGTGCGGCACGCGCGTCCCTTCGGGGAAGATCACCAGCGGCCGCCCGCTGCGCGAATAGGCCCGCGCCTGTGCGAACATCGCCCGCAGCGCCGCGGCCCCCGCCCCGCGCGCCACCGGCACCACGCCATAGGCGCGCGCGGCGCGGCCCCAGCCGGGTATCCGGAACAGCTCCTGCTTGGCGAACACCACCGGATGATCGAGCAACGTCGGAAGGTCGATCGCCTCCAGGACGCTCTCGTGACGGATCGCGTAGAGCGCCGGGCCGCAGGCCCGCTGCCCGGTCTCGTGGACCGCGATGCCGGCCAAATAGCGGGCGCAGGCGCGGTGCCAGCGCGACCAGCCGGCGACGACCGCCGGCAGGTGCCGTGGCGCCAGCGCGAGTGCCAGCAGAGCGGCGAGGACATAGCCGACGCTGCCGCCATAGAACGCCGCATAGAACGCCGCGCTGCGCGCCGCTGCCAGGGCGCGGCTCAATCCGGCCATAGCCGCACCGCCCAGGCGAACAGCAGCTTGTGGTATTCGAGGAACAGCGCCCACAAAGACGGTTCCGACCGGACCGCATCGCGCAGCACGATGATGTCGGCGGGCAGCTCGCCATCCAGCTCCAGAGCGGCGCGGCGCATGTGCCAGTCGCTGGTGACGAGGCGGATCGAGCCGATCCGGTTGGCCCTGACCCATCCGGCCGCCTCGCGCGCATTGCCTCTGGTGTCGAGCGCGGCGAAGCCCAGGTCGACGCAGCATTCCATCATCGGCTGCGGCACGTCGTATTCGGCCGCGAATTCGGCCGGGCGCACCTCGGTCGCCACGCCGGTGACCAGCAGCCGCTCGGCCTGCCCGTCGCGCAGCAAAGCGATGCCGCGCGGGATGCGCCCGCCACTGCCGGTGGGGACCACGATGGCCTCGGTCCGCTGCGGCCCGGCGGGCTGCGGCAGGGCGATGGCGAACCACAGGAAGCCGATCGCCCAGACCACCACCAGCACCGCCAGCAGACGGCGGATCATGGCCGCTGCGCCAGGGGGACGAAGGGCGGCGAACGGCGGCAAGCGAGCATCGGCCGGGGCTATAGCGACAGTCGGGTGTGGAAAAAAGCCGCCCGTCCGCCGCGTTGCCGATCGCGGCTCTTGTTGCGCGATTCGCACCGCCCTAAGGCATTGCGCTGCCATGATCCTCACCTGCCCTGCCTGCGACACGCGCTACGAGGTGCCCGACACGGCGATCCCGCCCCAAGGCCGCACCGTCCGCTGCGCGCAGTGCCGGCACAGCTGGTTCGAGGCCGGGGCCGGCGTCGAGGCCAGCGCGGGGCAGGACAGCGCCGAGGAGGCCGCACCGGACGGCGCGCCGGTGGAGGAACCCGCAGCCGACGATCCTGCGGCGGAGGGCGCTTTGGCCGAGGGCGAGACGCCGGCCCGCCCGGCCGAAGCCGCCGCCCCTGTCGCGGTGATCGAGCCGGAGTCCGACGCGCCGCCGCCGGAGAGCGCGCCCTTCGCGCTCGCCGAGGAGGAGCAGGAGGAGGAACCCGCCCGTCGCCGGGGCGGAGCGGCGAAGCTGTGGGTGTGGGCGGCGATCGTCTTTGCCGCGCTGGCCGGGGCGACCGCGCTGGCTGCGTCGCAGTGGGGCCTGCCCGATTGGCTCCCGGTCGCGCGCCCGACCTTCGCCGCCGCGCAGCCGGGCCTGACGCTCGACTTCCCGCCCGACCGGCAGGAACGGCGCCAATTGCCCAACGGCACCGAGTTCTTCGGCGCCAGCGGCACGATCACCAACACCGATGCCGAAACGCAGCCGGTGCCGCCGATCCTGATCGTGCTGCGCGACGAGCACGACCGCATCGTCTATAGCTGGGAGGTCGCCCCGCCCAAGCGCCGGCTGGCCCCGGGCGAGAGCGTGACCGTGAACGAGGCGATCACCAACGTCCCCCCCTCCGCCCGCGTGGCGGAGATCGGCTGGAAACCGGTCTGATCGGCAGCCCCCGCCGCTCGGCGCCCGACCGGTCGAGCTTGCTTGCAGCGGGCAAACCGCTTTGCTAAGGGCCCGCTCCTACCTGGCGGGGGCGTGATGCCGTCCAGCCGAACATGCGGTCGTGGCGGAATGGTAGACGCGCAACGTTGAGGTCGTTGTGGGCGCAAGCCCGTGGAAGTTCGAGTCTTCTCGACCGCACCAGAACCAGCCCCGGACGGGCATCAGTCGCTGACAACCATCCGCTCGCCGGGCGCAGGCGCAAGACGGCCTGGGCGCGGGCGAGGTGATGGCGGGGACGCCATACGGGTCCTCCCGTCTGTCGGCCCTCTCGTTCTGGCCTAGCATGCCGGCGGGGCCTGCGGCAGCGCGAAGCTGCGGTAGGCGGCGGCGTGGGCGGGATGGGCAGAGCGCGCGGCGCGGCCTTGTTCGGCCCGCATCGCGGCGCTGGCCTGCGGCGTCAGCGTCAGCCCCAGCAGGCGATACGCGCGGGCGATCTCTGTTTCCCAGTCCGCGTCGAGCGCGGCGAACTCGACCTCTGCCACCGGTCCGGCGAAGCGGGCCAGCGCGTGATCCATCCGCGCCGCCCGCAGCGCGACCTTGCGGCGACACTCGCCCGCGATCCACGACACATCCACCCGGTCGGACTGGATGGTCATCTGGTTGGCGACCAGCGAGGCCGCGCTGTCGGCCACCTGCTGCGGATCGCGGCGGGCGACCACCACCCGGGCGTCGGGGAAGCGGGCGAGCAGGGCGGACAGGTTCTCGGCGAATTGCGGCACTTTCATCACCCGCGGGCGCGCCGCATTGCCGCGCCGGGCGGCGTCGGTCGCGAGGATGCGGGCGAATTCGCCATAGACCGGCGCGGCATCGCGCGCCTCCGACCAGGCGGTGAAGGCGGGGATCCGCCACTGTGCCTCGTAGGCGCAGGGATCGAGCGCGGCGGCGAGCCAGCCCAGCTCCTCGTCCGGGCGGGTGGTGCCGAACGGATGGATGGTGTCCAGCCACGGGTCGATCCGGCGCGCGAAGGCCAGCGTAAGCGCCGACCATACCGGCCGCAGATCCGGCCCGGCACCGCATGGCGGCAAAGGGTGCCACGAATCGCAGAACCGGGTCGCGGCGTGGGCCGGATCGGCGGCCAGCAGGCGGTGGACCCGGGTGGTCCCGCCGCGCATCTGGCCGACGACCAGGATGGGCGGGGCCAGCGGCGTGGCGGCGCGATCGGGGTGCGCCTGCCACAGCGCGCCCAGCTGCAGCCGCTGGCGGATCGCCCGCACCAACTGCCCGTGAGCCATGGTCAGCCCGAGCGGGTTGAGCCCAGCCTCGGCCGGCAGGCTGTCGCACAGCGCATCGAGGCGGAGGCGGAAATCGGCGACCTCCTCCGGGCTGCGGCCGCCCTGTTCGCCGGCCGCCGGGGCGCCGCGCTGCGCCTTGGTCCACAGCAAGGCCGGGTCGAGCGAGGGGCGGGTGGCGAGGCCGCGGCGCCATGCCCCCTCCAGCCAGCCATTGAGACGATCGACCAGCGGAGTGCGGGCGAGCGGATGGGGGCGCTCGCGGGGCAGCGGCCTCAACCCCCTGCGCCCTTGGGGTCAGAACTGGTCGGCAATGTCGTGCAACCGGCGCAGCCGCCTGGGCGCGACCGAGCGCCAGCTTCGTTCGAGCCAGGCGCCGACATGCTGCCAGTCGGTGCCCGCGCGGTTGAGGATGATCCCGACCCAGCCGGCCGCGCCGTAATATGGGGGCCGGTAATAGGTTGCAGGATCGCGCTCCACCAGTGCGGCCAGTTCGTCCGGGCCGTCGGTCTTGACCAGCACCGCGATGTGATCGGTGCCGTGGTGCCGGTTGTTGAAATGGGCGAAGAACTTGCCGCTCGCCCCGCCGCAGCGAAAGCCGGGGGCGCCGTGGCTCTCGCGCTCCTCCGCCTCGGGCAGGGCCAGCGCCAGCTCGCGGACGCGGTCCAGCAGCCAGTCGGCGCGGAACGGCCGGGTGACGTAATCGGCCAGCGCGCGCGGGTAGAGCTGGTATTCGGCCATCCGCACCCGGTTGCCCAGCGTCTCCGGCGTGTCGCCGGGCAGGATCGCCACCGGCACCTGCCCCAGCAGCGGCCCGTCATCCAGCGCCTCGGTGACGAGGTGGACCGAGCAGCCGCCATGCGCATCCCCGGCCGCGATCGCCCGGCCATGCGTGTCGAGCCCCTTGTAGAGCGGCAGCAGCGAGGGGTGGGTGTTGAGCATCCGCCCGGCCCAGCGGGCGACGAAGCCGGGGGTGAGGATCCGCATATAGCCGCACAGGGCGACGTAATCGGCGCCCGCCGCGCGCAGGGCCTGGTCGATCCGCGCCTCGTGCTCCTCGCGCGCCAGCCCGCGATGGGAGAGGGCGAAGGTGGCGATCCCCTCCGCCCGCGCCAGCGCCAGGCCGGGGGCGTCGGGGACATTGCTGGCGACCAGCACCAGATCGTAGGGGCAATCGGGCAGCCGGGCGGCATAGAGCAGCGCGGCCATGGTGGTGCCGGCGCCCGAGAGCAGGGCGGCGACGCGCGGTTTGGGGGTGGCGCTCAACCGGCTGCGCCTCGGCGTGGGCGGGGCGGTGCCGACGGAGCCGAGGGCGCGCGATCGCGATCAGGCGTCATGGTGTGCCTCCCACCGCTCGCGCGCGCTCCAGGTTCCTGGCGATCCGGTCACGGTGCAGCCGCGCGGGCCGTCGACCACGCTGCCGATCCGCAGCACAATCTCGCCGGCCGCCTCCAGCCGCGCGGTCAGGTCGGGCACCAATGCCGGGGCGACCGCCAGCACCATGCCGATGCCGCCATTGAAGGTGCGCGCCATTTCCGCCGGCTCGATATTGCCCTGCGCCTGGAGGAAGGCCATCAGCGGCGGCTGCTCCCAGGCATCGGCGTCGATCATCGCGCGCGCGCCTTGGGGCAGGACGCGCGGCACATTCTCCAGCAGCCCGCCGCCGGTGATGTGAGCCAGCGCGTCGATCATCCCGGCGCGGATCGCGGGCAGCAGGCTGGCGACATAGATCCGGGTCGGCTCCATCAGCGCGTCGAGCAGCAGCCGTTCGCGGTCGAACACGGCCGGCCGGTCGAGCCGCCAGCCGCGATCCGCCGCCAGCCGCCGGACCAGCGAATAGCCGTTGGAATGGACGCCCGAGCTGGCGAGGCCGAGCAGGACATGGCCGGGTGCGACCCGCTCGCCGGTGATCTGCTCGCCGCGTTCCACGGCCCCCACGCAGAAGCCGGCAAGGTCGTAATCGCCGGGCGCATACATGCCCGGCATCTCCGCCGTCTCCCCCCCAATCAGCGCGCAGCCGGCGATCGTGCAGCCTTGCGCGATGCCGGCGATG
>JACIYY010000375.1 GCA_014359685.1 Porphyrobacter sp.
TGTCTCGACGATCAGGCTGGCGGAGGAGGAGGGGCAGAACTCGGCCCGCTACTTCACCGACTGGGCGCTGCCGCAGCTCGACATGCTGCTGCCCTATGACAGCTTCCAGCCGATCGAGGTGTGGACCACGCTCGATATCGGGATGCAGCGCGCGGCGGCGGCGGCACTCGCCAGCCATGTGCCGGACGGGGCGCAGGGCGCGCTGGTCAGCCTCGACCGCGACGGAGCCGTGCTGGCGCTGGTCGGCGGCACCGATTACGTGGCCTCCAACTACAACCGCGCGACCGAGGCGCTGCGCCAGCCCGGCTCGGCGTGGAAGCTGTTCGTCTATCTCGCCGCCCTGGAGGCCGGCTATACGCCCGAGGATCGCGTGGTCGACGCGCCGGTGACGATCGGCGGCTGGCGTCCGCGCAATTCCAATGGCCGCTATGCGGGCGAGATCGACGTGCGGACCGCCTTTGCCTATTCGATCAACACCGTCGCCGCGCAGCTCGGCAACGAGGTCGGCATCCCGGCGGTCGCGTCGATGGCGCGCCGCTTCGGCATCACCACCCCGATCTCGACCTTCCCGGCGATGGTGCTGGGCAGTTCGGAGGTGCGGGTTCTCGACCTGACCCGCGCCTTCGCGGCGGTGGCCGCGCGCGGGCACTCGATCGAACCCTATGGCATCACCCGCGTGGTCGCGGCCGGGGGCGATGTGCTCTACCGGCACGAGCCGACGGACAGCCACCAGCTGGTCCCCGATTACGTCGCCGCCGGCATGACCGACCTGTTGCAGACCGCGGTCAATACCGGCACCGGCCGCGCGGCGCAGATCGGCCGCCCGGTGGCGGGCAAGACCGGCACCACCAGCTCCAACAAGGACGGCTGGTTCGTCGGCTTCTCCAGCGGCATCACCACCGGGGTGTGGATGGGCCGCGACGATGCGCGCGCGGTGCCCGGCCTGCAAGGCGGCACCGCCCCGGCCCGTGCCTTCGCGTCCTATATGCGCTATGCGGTGGCCGACCGTCCGGTGGAACCCTTCGACACCGATCTGCGCCTGCCCGAATGGCAGCTGGAGCCGGACGAGGAATGGCTGTTCGGCGAACCGGGCGACTATTACCTGCTGGACGAATACGGCAATCCGATTCCCCCGCCGCCCGAGGACCCGCCGCTGCGCGGCTGGGACGATCCGGCCGACGGCTCCGGTGGTGACCCGCGCCTGCCCGGCGCGCCATCCGACCCGGCGACGCTGCCCGCGCCGGCGCCGGCCGATCCCGCTCCGGCGGCGGCCAGCGACGATTTCCTCGAACGGGCGACCGGCCGCCAACCGCAGCGGCCCGAAGAGCCGCTCCGCCCGCCACCGGCGCGCGCACCACCGCCCGCCCAGCGCCGCGTCCCGCCACCAGCACAGGGCGCGGTGGGGTTCTAGGCGGCAGCCCCGGCCCCGCGCACCCGAACCGTCATTGCGAGCGGCGCAGCCGCGCGGCAATCCCGCCGGTGAAGGCGTCGCCTCCGGTCGCGTGCCCCGCCCGCGCCTATGCGGTCACGATTGGCGCAGCCGCACCGGGATCAGGATCGGCGGCCCGCCGCGCGCCTGCACGCGCAGCAGCACGGCCGAACGGCCCTCCGCACGGGCGGCGCGGATCACCGCTTCGAGGTCGGAGACCTGCGTCAGCTCGCGGCCATTGGCGCTCAGGATCACGGTGCCGCGGCCCAGGCCCTTGCTGCCCGCATCGGAGCTGGGATCGACGGCGGTGACGACCAGCCCGCGCACGTTGTCGGACAGGCCCAGCTGGCGGGCAATGACCGGAGTGATCGGGATCGCCTGAATGCCCAGGTCCGCCACCACCGAACCGCTCGCCTGACCCGGTGTCGGCGGGGCCTCGCTGCCTTCGGGCTGGGCGTCGAACTGCCGCGTCGCCGCCAGCTCCTCGGGGCTGGGGCGCTGGCCGATGGTGGCCTGGACGGTCTGGCGGCGTCCGCCGCGCAGGATCTCCAGCGGCACCCGCGTCCCCGGCTCGATATTGGCGACGATATAGGACAGCGTCTGTTCGGGCGTGACCTCCTGGCCGTTGACGCTCAGCACCACGTCGCCCGGTTTCAGCCCGGCGCGCTCGGCCGCTTCGCCCGGCTGCACCGACTGGACGAACTCGCCGCGATTGGCGGGCACGCCCAGAGCCGCGGCCAGATCGTCGTTCATCGGCTGGATCTGCACGCCCAGATAGCCGCGACGGATCTCCTCGCCCTTGATCAGCTTCTGCACCAGCGGCGCGGCGATCTCCGCCGGGATGGCAAAGCCGATGCCGACGCTGCCGCCCGATGGCGAGAAGATGGCGTTGTTGATGCCGATCACATTGCCCTGCATGTCGAACAGCGGCCCGCCCGAATTGCCGCGATTGATGCTGGCATCGGTCTGGATGTAGCGATCGTAGGCGCCGCCGCCAGCGCCGGCCATCCCGGTCGAGCGGAGCACCGCCGAGACGATGCCGCTGGTCACCGTGCCGCCGAGGCCAAAGGGATTGCCGATGGCGATCACCCAGTCGCCGACGCGCGCCGCCGTGCTGTCGCCGAAGCGGACGAAGGGAAACGGGCGGTCGCGCGTGATCTTCAGCACGGCAAGGTCGCTCTCGACGTCCTTGCCGACCACCTCCGCGCTGTATTCGGTCCCGTCGGGCAGGGTGACGGTCACCTCCTCCAGCTGGGCGCGGGTGTCGGGCGGGGCGATGACGTGGTTGTTGGTGACGACATAGCCATCGGCCGAGATGATGAAGCCGGACCCCAGCGACTGCGCCTCGCGCGTGGTGGTCTGGCCCGGCCCGCCGAACAGATCGGCAAAGGGCGTGCCGGCGAAGGGGTTGGCCTGCACGATCACCCGCTGGCGGGTGGAGATGTTGACCACCGCCGGCTGCAGCTGCTCGGTCAGGTCGGCGAAGCTTTCCGGCGCGCCGGCGCGGGGGGCCACGCGGCTCATGTTCTGTTCGTCGTTCTGGGCGACCTGGGCCCCGGCGGGATAGCCAGTGATCAGCGAGATCGCGGCCCCGCCGGACAGCAGGGCGGCGGTGATGGCGTAGGAATAGCGCACGGGCTTCACGTCCTCTTGGTTCCTTCACTCATGATCGGCGCCCGCACGGGTGCCGCTGGTTTCCGCCCTGGGCGGGTTCTGTACCGCGCCTTTATTCCGGCCGGCACTGAACGCGCTTTGAACGCGGCCTGGATCGCATTCAGGGGCTGTTGCCGTCGCGGAACTGGCGCAGATAGTCGTTGTCGGGTGACAGGATAAAGGAGCTCTCGCCCTCGCCGGTCTCGAAGGTGCGGCGATAGCTCTGCATGGCGCGGAAGAAATCGTAGAACTCGGGGTCCTTGCCATAAGCGTCGGCATAAAGGCGCGCGGCATTGGCCTCGGCGGTGGCGCGGATGATCTGCGCATCGCGCTGGCCTTGGGCGCGGATCGCAGCCGCCTCCTGCTCGCGGTCGGTCTCCATCCTTGTGTAGGCGGCCTGCAATGGTGTGCCTTCGGGCAGGTCGGCGCGCTTGATCCGCACGTCGATCACCTGTGCGCCATATTGCCGCGCCTGCCGGTCGAGCGCGTCGCGGATGTTTTCCATCGCGGTCCCGCGCTCGGGCGTCAGCAGCGAGGCGAAGCTGCGCCGCCCCAGCTCCTGCCGCAGCACCGAATTGAGGATCGGGGAGAGCTGGCTGCGCAGGTTCTCCTCGGTGCCGGCGTTGCGGACCATCGCCACCGGGTCGATGATCCGGAACCGGGCATAGGCGCTCACCTGCAGCCGCTGCTGGTCGTTCGAGAGCACCTGCTGGCGCTCCATGTCGAGGTCGAGCACGCGGCGATCGACGAACTGCACCTGTTCGAGCAGCGGGATGCGCATGGTCATGCCGGCGCCGGTCTGGCCATAGGGCACGTCGGGGCGGAACCGGTTGATCACCCGCACCGGCTCGCCCGTGCGGACCACCACCGCCTGCTGCGTCTCGGGCACGATCACGATGCTCGCCAGCGCGGCGACGATCAGCGCGGCGAGGGCGAGGATGACGACGCGATGACGCTGCCAGATCTGGTCCATTATACCCGCTCCCGTCACTGCGCCGGCTGCGGCTGCGGCGCGGCCTGCTCGGCGCGGCGCCGGACTTCGGGCAACGGCAGATAGGGGGTCACCCCGTCGGCTTCGATGATGGTCTTGTCGGTCTTGCCCAGCACGCTTTCCATGGTCTCGTAATAGAGGCGCCGGCGGGTCACTTCCGGGGCCATCCGGTACTCCGCGTAGATCTGGTTGAACTCCGATGCGTCGCCCTGCGCGCGGGCGAGCAATTGCTGCGAATAGGCCTCCGCCCGGTTGATGTCGGCATCGGCATCCTGCTGCGCGGCCGAGACGTCCTTGAACGCTTCCACCACCATCTCGGGCGGATCAGTCTTGTCGATCTCCACGCCCTGCACCAACACGCCCGAGCGATAGGCGTCGAGGATCGCCTGCATCCGCGTGCGGACCCGCTGCTCGATGGCGGCGCGGCCGGCACCCGACAGCACCTCGTCGAGCTCGTGCTCGGCGACAGAGGAGCGCATCGCCGCTTCGGCCACCTCGCGGATGGTCTCGTCGGGTTCGGCGAGCTGGAAGCGGTACTGCTTGAGATCCTTGATGTTCCAGCGCACCAGATAGCTCAGATCGACCAGGTTCTGGTCACCGGTCAGGATCAGCTTCTCGCCGGTGCCGCCGGGGATTTCCTCCGAGCGGATCGAGGTCACGTCGGTGACCTCGGTGTTCTGGAACGGCCACGGCAGGGTGAAGTTCAGGCCCGGCTGAAGGGTGCGCGAATATTTGCCGAAGGTGGTGACGATGCCCTGCTCCTTCGGCCCGACCTGGTGGATCGAGGTGACCATCAGCCACACCGCCACGATCGCGGCCAGCGCGATCGGCAGCCAGCTGCCGCCGCCCGGCCGTTCGGGCAGGCGGAAGCGCGGCCCTTGCGGCCCGCCGCTGCGGCGCGGGCCCTCTGGCCCGCGATTGCGGAAGATGTCCTCGATGCTGGCGGACCGGCGCGGCCGTTCGGGCGGGCCACCGCCCGGCAGCCACGGATTGCGCGGGCCGCGCGGCGGCGGCTCCTCGCCAGAGGGCGGGGTGGCGCCCGGTTCCGCGCCCGAGCCGGCCGGCTTGCCCCACGGGCTGCGCTTGCCAGCCATCGCCAACCCAGCCTTTCCGATCATCCCGCCCAAACGTTCCATCGGACGGTTATAGGCGCGTGGCGGTCAAAAAACAGGGGCGCGGCGGACATTTTCGCTGCCACCGCCGGCACTGGGG
>JACIYY010000376.1 GCA_014359685.1 Porphyrobacter sp.
CCCAGTCGGTGAAGTAGCGGGCCGAGTTCTGCCCCTCCTCCTCCGCCAGCCTGATCGTCGAGACATCGACCGAGGCGGCCTCCCCCGGTCCGATCGCGCCGTAGCGGCGCATCTGCTGGAGCACCACCCCGGCGCGCGCCACCGCCGCATCGACATCGGCGGTCGGCGAATAGCGGCTGGGCGCTTTGACCAGCCCGGCGATGATCGCCGCTTCGCCCAGCGACAGGTCGCGCGCCGAATGGCTGAAGAACTTGCGGCTGGCGGAATCGATTCCGTAGGCGCCGCCGCCGAAATAGACCTTGTTGAGATACAGCTCCAGAATCTGCTGCTTGGAGAAGCGCCATTCCAGCGCCATCGCCAGCACCGCCTCGCGCGCCTTGCGGTCGAGCGTGCGGTTGGAATTGAGGAAGATGTTGCGCGCCAGCTGCTGGGTGATGGTCGAGGTCGCACGGACCCGGTGCCCGTCGCGCAGCGCCACCACCGCGGCCCGCGCGAGACCGATCGGGTCGACGCCGAAATGCGAATAATAGCGGCGATCCTCGACCGCGACCATCGCGTCCTTCATCACCGCCGGGATCTCGTCGGCATAGAGCCATTCGCCATAGCTGGGGCCGAGCGCGACGATCTGCGTCCCGTCGCGCGCGCGCACGACGATGGTCTGGCCGACCTGGCTGCTCATCAGCCGCGAATAGGAGGGCAGGCTGCGGGCGGCGAAATAGACCGAGGTGGCGACCGCAAACGCCGCCAGCAGCGCCAGCGCCCCGCCCCACAGCAGCAGCCGGCGCAGCCACAGCCCCAGCCGCGAGGGCGCGCGCTGTTGCCTGGGTGTCGGTCGCGTGGAGGATGGCCTCCTCCGCCCGTTGGCCATGGGTCTAGTCTATCCTGCCGCCGGGCGCACGCCGCCCCTCCCGCCGGGCGCGCGGTGCGCCGCCGATCCCGAACGGACGGTTAACGGAAACGCTGGCGGCGATCGCTCAGTCCACGGGCTTGAAATCGAGCGCGGCGCTGTTGATGCAGTAGCGCAGCCCCTCCGGCCCCGGCCCGTCGGGGAAGACGTGGCCGAGATGCCCCTCGCAGCGCGCGCACACCACTTCGGTGCGGACCATGCCGTGGGCGGTATCGACGTGCTCTTCGACCGCGTCCTCAGCCGCAGGACGGGTGAAGCTGGGCCAGCCGGAGCCGGAATCGAACTTGGCATCGCTTTCGAACAGAGGCTGGCCGCAGCCGGCGCAGACATATTCGCCGGCCTGCTTGTTGGCGTCGTAACGCCCGGTGAAGGGCCGCTCGGTCCCCGCCTGGCGCAGCACGGCATATTGTTCGGGGCTGAGGCGGGCGCGCCATTCCTCGTCGCTGAGCGTGATCTTGTCGGTCATCGTGGTCTCCTTTGGCCGCCATATGGGCCGCATCGCTGGGGGCGGCAAGCGAGCCGCCGGCAGGCCGGGGCGATCAGGCGTTGACGTCGGCGTAATGGCTGGGCGCAGGCACGCCCTCCATCTTCTCGGCCAGCAGCGGGCGGAAGCTGGGGCGGCTCTTCATCACGCGATACCAGCCATGCGCCTCCTCGTGCCCGGTCCAGTCGATGCCGCCCAGATAGTCGGCGACGCTGATCTGCGCGGCGGCGGCGAAGTCGGCGAGGCTCAATTGCGCGCCGGCGACCCAGCGGCGGGTGTCGATCAGCCAGTCGATATAGTCGAGATGCTCGTGCACCAGCCGCATCGCGGTGCGCAAGGCGGCCGAATCGGGCGGCTGGCCCAGCACGAGGCGCTTCTTCACCTTTTCGTGCAGCAGCGGGTGGGTGACATCGGCAAAGAAGCTTTCGTCGAACAAGGCGGTCAGCCGGCGGATCTCCGCCCGGTCGCCGGCAGGGCCGAGGATCAGCCTGCCGCGCTCCACCGTCTCTTCGAAATATTCGCAGATCGCCTGGCTGTCGATCAGCGTCAGATCCTTGCCCTCATGCCGCAGCACCGGGGTCCGGGCGGCGGGGTTGAGGGCGTAGAACAGGTCGCTCGCCTCCCACGGAAATTGCGGCACGATCTCGTAGGCGACGCCCTTTTCGGCCAGCGCGAGGCGGACCTTGCGGCTGAACGGGCAGAGCGGAAAGGCGAACAATTGCCACATTGCGTGCCGGTGTGCCGCAAGCTGGCGATGGCGTCCAGAGCGCCGGTGGCCGGGCCGCTGCGGACGGCTACAGCCCCGATGCCTCCAGCGCCGACAGGCACGGCGGCATCGCGGCAGCCAGCGCCCCGTTCCGGCCGAGATCCTGCGCCTCCTCGATCATCGCGGTGGTGAGGGCGGCGCGGGTCAGGCCGGCCTCGTCGATCAGGCGGGCCGAGGCGCGCACGAAGAATTCGCGCCCGCGCGCGCCCAATGCCGGCCATGCCAGCGCCGCCGCATCGCCGGCCGCCTGTCCGTGCGCGACCAGCGCGAAGGCG
Organism: Porphyrobacter sp.; assembly: GCA_014359685.1. GTDB lineage: Bacteria > Pseudomonadota > Alphaproteobacteria > Sphingomonadales > Sphingomonadaceae > Croceibacterium. Next base: position 2,433 of record JACIYY010000376.1, read on the forward strand.
GCCGAGCAGCGCACCAGCATCCGCTGTTCGAGCGAAAGCGGCGCGGTCGGGGCGGCCTGCTGCGCGGCGGCGGGGCCGGCCGCCATCAGCGCCAGCAGTACAACCGGCATCAGACCGACGGCGAGGGGCGGGAGGACAGGACGCATGAGGGCACCATACCGCACCAGTCCTGAACCGCGCCAGACGGGCCTGGCGAATCCGTGCGCCAGCCCCGCCCTTTGTCAGCCGGCGTCAGACAGGCGGGCAGGATGCGGCAGCACCTCGCCGGCGCGCTGGCGCGGGGTCAGCATGTCGAGATCGGCGAAGGCTTTCTCGATCTCGCGGCGCTTTTCCAGGATCAGCGTCGCCACCCCGGCGGTCAGCCCGCCTTCCTCCCCCACCCGGCCGAGCGCCGCCGCGATGTCGGCGACCACCGCGCTGGCCGGCGTGTTGTGGAGGGTTCCGCGCTCGTCGCGATAGGCTTCGACGAATTTGGCCATGGATTGGACCCCTTGTCTGCCCGACTCGGCTTTTACCATCACCCGGCGGGCGATGCATCGCCCGCCATCCGACCGGCGCTGCAAGAAAGCAGTGGAACTGGCGCGCCGAATGCCCGAATGAGCGATCCGCGCAGACATTCGGTCGCAGCCACCACGGCAGGAGCCCGCCGCCCGATGAAGACCAGAGCCGCCGTCGCCTTCGCCCCCGGGCAGAAGCTGGAGATCGTCGAGGTCGATCTGGAAGGCCCCAAAGCGGGCGAGGTGCTGGTCGAGATCATGGCGACGGGCCTGTGCCATACCGACGCCTACACGCTGGACGGGCTCGACCCGGAAGGCCTGTTCCCCGCCATCCTCGGCCACGAAGGCGCAGGGATCGTGCGCGAGATCGGCGCCGGGGTGACCAGCGTGGCGCCGGGCGACCATGTGATCCCGCTCTACACCCCCGAATGCCGCCAGTGCAAAGCCTGCCTCAGCCGCAAGACCAACCTGTGCACCGCGATCCGCGACACCCAGGGCAGGGGGCTGATGCCCGACGGGACCAGCCGCTTCAGCTATCGCGGCGAGACGCTGTTCCACTATATGGGGTGCAGCACCTTTGCCAACTTCACCGTCCTGCCGGAGATCGCGGTGGCGAAGATCCGCAAGGACGCACCGTTCCAGACCAGCTGCTATATCGGCTGCGGTGTCACCACCGGGGTCGGCGCGGTGGTCAACACCGCTGCTGTGCGCCCCGGCGAAAGCGTGGTGGTGTTCGGGCTGGGCGGGATCGGCCTCAACGTGATCCAGGGTGCGCGGCTGGCCGGCGCCGGGCGGATCGTGGGCGTGGACGTGAACCCCGCCAAGGAGGCATGGGGCCGCCGGTTCGGGATGACCGATTTCGTCGATCCGCGCGGCGTGGACGACGTGGTCGCGCATCTGGTGGCGATGCTCGATGGCGGGGCCGATTACAGCTTCGACTGCACCGGCAATGTCGCGGTGATGCGCCAGGCGCTGGAATGCTGCCATCGCGGCTGGGGCACCAGCATCGTCATCGGCGTGGCCGAGGCGGGCAAGGAGATCGCCACTCGCCCGTTCCAGCTCGTCACCGGGCGCAACTGGCGCGGGACCGCCTTCGGCGGCGCCAGGGGGCGCACCGATGTGCCCAGGATCGTCGACTGGTACATGGACGGGCGGATCGAGATCGACCCGATGATCACCCATGTCCTGTCGCTCGACGAGATCAACAAGGGCTTCGACCTGATGCACGCCGGGGAGAGCATCCGCAGCGTCGTCGTCTATTGACCACCATCAACCAAGGAGGAGCTGAATGTTCAGCCATATCATGCTCGGCGGCGACGATCTCGACGCGGCCAAGCGATTCTACGACGCCACCATCGGCGCGCTCGGCGGCAGCGAAGGCCAGTTCGACCCCTTGGGTCGGCTGATCTATATGCACAATGGCGGGCTGTTCATCGTCACCACGCCGATCAATGGCCAGCCGGCGAGTTGCGCCAATGGCTCCACGATCGGCTTCGCGGCCGACAGCCCGGAGATGGTCGATGCCTGGCACCGGGCGGGGGTCGACAATGGCGGCACCTCGATCGAGAATCCGCCGGGCGTTCGCGAGGCGAACGGCCGCAAGCTGTACCTGGCCTATCTGCGCGATCCTGACGGCAACAAGCTGTGCGCGGTGCACCGGATGGGGTGAAGCCACCGGACTGGCGCAGCGAGATCCGCGTGTCCGGCGGAGTGCAGGGGATCTGGTCCCGTGCCTCCGCCGGCACCGGCGGGGCTTGAACCCCTCCGCTACCGCCGCAGCAGGAACACCGCATATTCGGCCCGCCAATTGGCCCCGCGCGCGCCGATCTCGCGCTCTCCGGCGAAGAACCAGCAGCGCTCGACCCGCACACCCTTGAGCGCCAGCAGCTCGCGGAAATCCCTGATCGTCAGGTGATGGATGTTGCGGGTTTCGTACCACGTCACCGGCAGCTGGCGGGTCACCGGCATCCGGCCGTGCAGCAGCAGCTCGCGGCGCATCCGCCAATGGGCGAAATTGGGGAAGCTGACGAAGGCGCGGCGGCCGATCCGCAGCAGCTCGTCCAGCATCAGGTCGGGGCGCTCGGCGGTCTGCAGCGTCTGGCTCAGGATCGCATAGTCGAACGAATTGTCGGGATAGGCGGCAAGGTCGCGATTGGCATCGCCCTGCACCGCCGACAGCCCACGCGCGACGCATTTCTCCACCGCCTCGGCATCGATCTCCAGCCCGCGCGCATCGACCATCGGCGACAGCCGCGACCAGATCGCGATATAGCCCATGAACATCGCGGCGAGGACGAGGCCGGGGAAGATGCCGGCCATGAAGAGCTTGGAGATCGATTCGTTGATCGTCACCCCGTAGACGATGAGCGTCAGCGAGGGCGGGATCATCAGCCCGAGCGTCGCGGCACCGGCAAGCGT
>JACIYY010000377.1 GCA_014359685.1 Porphyrobacter sp.
GGGTGGCGCCCGGTTCAGCGCCCGAGCCGGCCGGCTTGCCCCACGGGCTGCGCTTGCCAGCCATCGCCAACCCAGCCTTTCCGATCATCCCGCCCAAACGTTCCATCGGACGGTGATAGGCGCGTGGCGGTCAAAAAACAGGGGCGCGGCGGACATTTTCGCTGCCACCGCCGGCACTGGGGCGCTACCAGCCCGGCATGATCACCCTGTCCGCGCTCCAGCAGCGCCTTCCGCCCGACCTCGCCGCGCGCCTGCGCTCGATCCGCCTCCTCGATGGCGTGGCCACGCTGGTGGCCGATGCCTCGGGCCTCGACCGGGCGAGCGCAGAGGCGCTGGAGGCGCGGCTGGAACAGGCCGTGGCCGCCGCCGATGGCACCGTGCGCGAGGTCCGCGTCGCGCTGATGGCCGAGCGCGCGCCCGCGCCCGCCGCGCCGCGCATCGTCGCGGTCGGATCGGGCAAGGGCGGCGTCGGCAAATCGACCCTCACCGCCAATCTCGCGGTCGCGCTGGCGCGGGCCGGGCGCCGCGTCGGCGTGGTCGATGCCGACATTCACGGCCCTTCGCAGCCGACCCTGCTGGGCACGCAGGATTCGCGGCCCACGGCAGACGGCCAGCAGCTGATCCCGGTCGAGAGCGCGTTCGGCGTGGCCATGCTGTCGATCGGCCAGATGGTGCCCGCCGGCAAAGCCGTCGCCTGGCGCGGGGCGATGGTCGGCAAGGCGCTGGGCCAGATGATGGAGGCGCGATGGGCCGGAACCGAGCTGCTGCTGGTCGACCTGCCGCCGGGCACCGGCGATGTCCAGCTGACCATGCTGCAACGCTTCCGCCCGGCCGGCGCAGTGGTGGTCTCCACCCCGCAGGATCTGGCGCTGATCGACGCCACCCGCGCGATCGACCTGTTCCGCCAAGTCGGGGTGCCGGTGATCGGGCTGGTCGAGAACATGGCCGGCTATCTCTGCCCGCATTGCGGCGGGCTGTCGGATCCGTTCGGATCGGGCGGGGCGGAGGCGGCCGCGCAGGCGCTCGACGTGCCGTTCCTGGGGCGGGTGCCGCTGGCGATGGAGATCCGCGCCGCCAGCGATGCCGGCCGCCCGCCCGCCGCCGGCGACGGCGCGCAGGGGCAGGCCTTCGCCGCCATCGCCGCGCGCCTCAGCGAGTGGCTCGACGGCGCGCCGCAGCCGGCAGGCTGAGCCCGTGCCGACGCTTGGGCTGGCTGCTGGGCTGGCACGCCTGCCGCTGCTATCGCCCGCGGCATGACTCACCAGCCGCAGCAGCTCCCTCCCGATCACCCGCCCGTCGCCAGCGGAGGGATCGGCGTGCTGCTGGTCAATCTCGGCACGCCCGATGCGCCCGATGCCCGCTCGGTGCGGCGCTATCTGGCCGAGTTCCTGTCCGACCGCCGGGTGGTCGAGCTGCCGCCGATTGCCTGGCAGCCGATCCTGCGCGGCATCATCCTCACCACCCGGCCGAAGAAGAGCGCCCATGCCTATCGCCAGGTATGGACCCAGGCCGGCTCTCCGCTGGCGGCGATCACCGCCGCGCAGGCGGCCGGGCTGCAGGAGCGGCTGGGGCCTGAGGTGCGGGTCGAATGGGCGATGCGCTATGGCCGGCCGGCGATCGGCGCCGGGCTGGAACGCTTGCAGGCGGCCGGGTGCGAGCGGATCGTGCTGGCCCCGCTCTATCCGCAATACAGCGCCGCCACCACTGCCAGCGTTGTGGACAAGGCCGGGGACTGGCTGCGGATGCAGCGTTGGCAACCGGCGCTGCGGACCCTGCCGCCCTATCACGACGACCCGGCCTATATCGCCGCGCTGGCGCAGGATATCGGTCGGCAGCTCGATGCGCTCGACTTCGTGCCGGAGGTGCTGCTGCTGAGCTTTCACGGGATGCCCGAACGCACGCTGCGCCTGGGCGATCCGTATCATTGCCACTGCCGCAAGACCGCCCGCCTGCTGGAGGCGGCGCTGGCCAGGCCGCAGCTGCGGGTGGTGACCAGCTTCCAGTCCCGCTTCGGCCGCGCCCGCTGGCTGGAGCCCGCCACCGACCAGGTGCTCGTCGCAGAGGCCGCCGCCGGCACCCGCCGCCTCGCCATTGCCGCACCCGGCTTTGCCGCCGACTGCCTGGAGACGCTGGAGGAACTCGCCATCCGCGGCCACGAGCAGTTCACCGCCGCCGGCGGCGAACATTTCCACGCCCTCGAGTGCCTGAACGCCGGGACGGCGGGGATGGCGATGCTGGAGACGCTGGTGCGGCGGGAGCTGGCGGGGTGGCGTTAGTTGATGAAACACATGCGCGGGCCGGTGCTTTCAACGAGCCGGCGAATCGGCTCCGGCGCCGAGCGGCGGGAGGTTGGCGGCGGGCGGACGCGTAGGACAGCGCCGGGCGGCCTTCGCCGCTTTACGAGAAGTCGATCGCGATCCCGTCCTTCACCCAGTCGCCGTAGCGGGTGGGGCTCAAATCTTCGTCGATCTCGGGCGCGCGCGGCTGGGGCGGGGGCGCGTTGGTCCAGTGGGCGGGCTTGACGAAAGGTTCGGGCCGTCGGGTCGCGCGCTGGGTCATGATTCGAGGATGGGGCGGCTGGCGTAGGCGCGCAAGGGGGGATAGGCGCAGGCGATGAGCCAGCCCCCCCAGCCCCGCCCCGCCCCGACGACCGGCCAGAGGGCAAGCATGGGCGGCAGGACCGCCGGGCTGGCCGCCCGCCGCGCGGCGCTGCGGCTGCTCGATGCGGTGCTGCGGCGGGGCGAGACGCTCGACCAGGCGGATCGCGCGGCGATGGGCGGGGTGGTCGCGCCGGCCGACCGGGCGCTGGCCCGCGCCATTGCCGGCGAGGTGCTGCGCTGGCTGGCCGATCTCGACTCGCTGGTCGATTCCGTCACCCGCCAGCCGCTCGCCGCCGATGCCAAGGCGCGCATGGTGCTGCGGATGATGCTGGCGCAATGGCTGCGCCTCGACACCCCGCCCCATGCGGTGATCGCCACCGGGCTGGAGCTGCTGACCGGCGGGCCGCGCCGGCTGGCGCATGGGGTGTTCTCGACGCTGGTGCGGCAGAGGGCGAGCCTGCCCGCCGCGCCGACCCTGCCGGCGGCGGTGGCGGCGCGCTGGGCCGGCGCCTGGGATGAGGCGCGCATTGCGGCGATCGCCGCCGGGCTGGCGCATCCGCCGCCGCTGGATCTGAGCCTGCGCGATGCGGCTGCGACCGGCGAATGGGCCGAGCGGCTGGGCGGCCTCTCGCTGGCGCCCGGCCATGTGCGGCTGGCGCGCGGCGGCGCGGTGGAGGAGCTGGCCGGCTATCAGGAGGGGGCGTGGTGGGTGCAGGATCTGGCCGCATCGCTGCCGGTGCGGCTGCTGCCGCCAGCGGGGGAGGCGCGCCGCGTGCTCGACCTGTGCGCCACGCC
>JACIYY010000378.1 GCA_014359685.1 Porphyrobacter sp.
TCCATGTCCATTTCGGCGAGGCGATTCCGCCCGGCCTGCCGCGCGAGGAGGTGGAGGCGCGGGTGCTGGCCGGGATCAACGCGCTCAATCCCCGCAACCCGGCCTGACCGCGCCGGCCTCCGGCGCCGCGTCCTCCTCCCCGGCGACATGGTCCTTGCGGCCGAAATCGGGGCGCGCATCGTCCTGCCCGAAGGCGACGATCGAGCGGCGGATCGAGCGGGTGCGGCTGAACAGCTCGAACATCGTCTCCCCGTCGCCGGCCTGGATCGCCCCGCGCATCAGCGCCAGGTCGGCCAGGAAGCGGTCGAGCATCTCCAGCACCGCCGCGCGGTTGTGCAGGAACACGTCGCGCCACATCGTCGGGTCCGACGCGGCGATGCGGGTGAAATCGCGAAAGCCCCCGGCGGAAAACTTGATCACCTCGCTGCGGGTCACCTGTTCGAGGTCCGACGCGGTGCCGACGATCGTATAGGCGATCAGATGCGGGATATGGCTGGTGACCGCCAGCACCAGGTCGTGGTGCTGCGGGTCCATGGTTTCCACCAGAGCGCCCAGCGCCTCCCAGAAATCGACCAGCCGGGCGACCTGCGCGGGATCGGCGCCGGCCGGCGGGGTGACGATGCACCAGCGGTGATGGAACAGCGTGGCAAAGCCCGCGTCCGGCCCGCTGTCCTCGGTCCCGGCGACCGGGTGGGCGGGGATCACGCAATGCCCCTCCAGCACCTTGGAGAGCGCCTCTGCGACGGTCTGCTTGGAGGATCCGACATCGCTGACGATCGCATCGGGCTCCAGCGCATCGGCGATCTCGCGCGCCGCCGCCTCCATCGCGCCGACCGGCACGCACAGGATCACCAGATCGGCGCCGCGCACCGCATCGGCGGCGCTGTCGTGAATCGTCTCCGCGAGGGCGCGCTCGGCCGCGCGCCGGCGGACTGCCGGGTCGTTGTCATAGCCGGCGGTGGCGACGCCCGGCAGGTGGCGCTGCACGGCCAGCCCGATCGACCCGCCGAGCAGGCCGAGGCCGATGATCGCGACCCGCCGGACGCTCACCGCGCGCCTTCCGCCATCGCCCGCAAGCCGGCGGCGATGGCATCCATCTGCGCCGGCGTGCCGATGGTGATCCGCAAGGCCTGCGCCAGCCCCTGCCCCGGCAGGTGGCGCACCGCATAGCCACGCTGCGCCAGCCCCTCCAGCGCGGCGGCGGCGGTCAGCTCGCCCTCGAACAGCACCAGCAGGAAATTGGCCTCGCTCGGCACCGCACGCAGGCCGTGATTGCCCAGCGCCCCGATCGCCGCGGCAAAGCGCGCGCGCTCGGCCCGGTTGTGCTCGCGCGAGGCGCGCACGAACGCCTCGTCGGCCAGCGCGGCAATGGCCATCCGCTGGCCGGTCGCGGCGACATTGAACGGCCCGCGCAGCCGGTTCAGCGCCGCCACCAGTTCAGGCGCCCCGGTGGCCCAGCCGATCCGCTCCGCCGCAAGGCCGTAGATCTTGGAGAAGGTGCGCGTCACCAGCACGTTGGGGTGTGCTGCGGCCAGCGCCAGCCCGCCATCCTCCTCGCCCGGATCGACATATTCGGCATAGGCGTGGTCGAGCACCAGCAGCACATCGCCCGGCAGCCCGGCATGGAGCCGCGCCAGCTCCCCGCGCGGCAAATAGGTGCCGGTGGGGTTGTTGGGGTTGGCGAGGAACACCACGCGGGTGCGCGGCGTGACGCAGCCGAGCAGCGCGTCGACATCGGTCCCGTAAGCGGCATCGGGCGCCACAACCGGCGTCGCCCCGCAGCGGCGCGCGGCGATCTCGTAGAGCGAAAAGCCGTAGCGCACGAACAGCACCTCGTCGCCCGGCCCGGCGAAGGCCCCGGCCGCCACCGTCAGCAGCTCGCCCGAGCCGGTGCCGCAGACGATGCGGGCAGCATCGAGCCCGTGCACCGCCGCCAATGCCGCGCGCAGCGCGGTCGCGTCGGGATCGGGGTAGAGCGCCGCCGGACCCGCTTCGGCCCGGGCGGCGATCGCCTGCGCGCTGGTGCCGAGCGGGTTCTCGTTGGCCGAGAGCTTGACCAGCGCCCGCCCGCCCGCGCCGCTGCTGCGGCCGGGGACATAGGGGTGGATCGCGGCGATCCACGGCTTCATCTGCGGGCCGGCGGAGGCCGGCGCCGGCCCTGGCGTCGGCGCGGCGACGGTCGGGCGGGATTCGGAGGAGGTCACGCTCACGCCAGCGCGCATAGTCGCGCGGGCGCGCAATTGACAGCCCCCGCGCCAGCGCCCAAGTCGCCGGGCCGATGGCGACCGCTCCTGCCCTGACCAGCCCCGGCCTGACCCTGTCGGCGCCGCTGCCGCTCGATTGCGGGCAGACGCTGGACCGGGTGACGATCGCCTACCAGACCTACGGCATGCTGGCGCGCGACGGGTCGAACGCCATCCTGGTGCCCCATGCGCTGACCGGCGACCAGCACGCCGCCTCTCCCCACCCGATCACCGGCAAGCCGGGCTGGTGGAACCGGGTCATCGGGCCGGGGCGGCCGATCGACACCAACCGCTATTTCGTGTTGTGCGCCAACGTCATCGGCGGCTGCATGGGCTCGACCGGGCCGGCCAGCCCGGCGCCCGACGGCGCGCCCTATGCGATGCGCTTCCCGGTCATCACCATCCGCGACATGGTCCGCGCGCAGGTCGCGCTGCTCGATGCACTGGGAATCGCCCGGCTGCATGGCGTGGTCGGCGGGTCGATGGGGGGGATGCAGGCGCTGAGCCTGGCGGCCAACTTCCCCGAGCGCGCGGCGCGGGTGCTGGCCATCGCCACCAGCGCCCGCCATTCGGCGCAGAACATCGCCTTTCACGAGGTCGGCCGTCAGTCGATCATGGCCGACCCGCACTGGCAGGGGGGCGATTATTACGGCACCGGCCGGACCCCGGACAAGGGCCTGTCGGTGGCGCGCATGGCCGCGCATATCACCTACCTGTCCGAAGCCGGCCTGACCGAGAAGTTCGGCCGCCGGCTGCAGGACCGCCCCGATGGCACGGCCGGCGCCAAGAGCTTCGGCTTCGACGCCGATTTCCAGGTCGAAAGCTATCTGCGCCACCAGGGGATCAGCTTCACCGACCGGTTCGATGCCAATTCCTACCTCTACATCACCCGGGCGATGGACTATTTCGACCTTGCCGAAGAGCATGGCGGGCGGCTCGCCGATGCCTTTGCCGGCACCAGGGCGCGGTTCTGCGTGGTCAGCTTCGATA
>JACIYY010000379.1 GCA_014359685.1 Porphyrobacter sp.
CACCAGGGTGGGGTCGGGCCGCAGCCTGCCGCTGGCGAGGGCGCGGGTGTAGAGCGCATCGAACTGCTCGACCGCGCGGGCGAGCATCGCCGGCAACTGGCCGGGATCGGCGGCGCGCAGGGCAAAGCTGCCGAGCACGCGGTTGTCGGGGCCGTAGCGGGCGGTGAAGCGCCCCTCCACCGGCCCGCCCGGCCACAGCCAGCGCAGCTCCGCCACCGGCACCAGCACGTCGGCGGCGCCGAACTGGTCGAGCACGTCGTTCCACCACAGCCGGCTGCGCCGGCCGGTCTGTCCGGCGGTCAGCAGCAGCGACTGCCAGCCCGCGCCGGTGGGGCGGACATAGTCGATCGCGCTGGCCCCGGCCTGGTATTCGGCCCAGGCGCGCTGCCACGGATTGCGGACCTCGAACAAGGTCTGGGTGCCGCCCGACACCAGCACCGGCAGGGTCAGCATCGGTGCCGAGCGGGCGCGCGCCCCGCCCCCGCCCAGCAGCCCGCCCGCCCGCGCCCGGTCGAACACCACGCCCAGCCTGGCGATGTAGCGGCGCGGGCCGAGCTGCTCGCTTTCGACCACGATCGCGGAGACCAGCCCGTCGAGCTGCGAATCGGGCAGGTCCGGCCCGCCGATCTTCTTCCACGCCAGCCGCTGCGCCGCCTGCCAGCCGGCCCGGCGCGCCTCCTCCGCCGTGTCGCCGGTGGTGTTGACGGCGATCCCGCGGACCTCGATGTCGGTGGTGCTGGCGACCGGCGCGATCCCGCGCTCCCCCTCCACCTGCGCCCACAGCGCGGCGCCCAGCCCCAGCCCCAGCAGGCCGGCCAACCCCAGGGCGAGCGCGACCAGCACCGCCAGGCGCCTGCAGCGCGGTGGCACCCGGCCCGGCGAAGCGAGCGGCAGGGGGGAAAGGGCGAATATCGGCATTGGGGGAAATCGCCCGCCTTGTGCCCAATGGCGGATGGAAATCCAAGCGCGAATGATTAAGGCCCCAGCACCATGCCCGAACAGCCCCCGCCGCGATCCGTCGATCCACGCTACACCTATGCCGGCGCCGGCGTCTCGATCGATGCCGGCAATGCGCTGGTGCGCGCCATCGGCCCGCTGGTGAAGGCCACCCGGCGGCCCGGCGCCAACGCAGAGATCGGCGGCTTCGGCGGGTTCTTCGATCCGCGCGCGGCGGGCTTTGCCGATCCGCTGCTGGTCGCCGCCAATGATGGCGTGGGCACCAAGCTGAAGCTGGCCATCGAACACGGTCGCCACGACCATGTCGGCATCGACCTTGTCGCGATGTGCGCCAACGATCTGATCGTGCAGGGGGCGGAACCCTTGTTCTTCCTCGATTACTTCGCCACCGGCCAGCTCGACACCGGGATTGCCCAGCGGGTCATCGCCGGCATCGCGCAAGGCTGCACGATCGCCGGCTGCGCGCTGATCGGGGGGG
>JACIYY010000038.1 GCA_014359685.1 Porphyrobacter sp.
ATACGCGCTGAGCGACGGCGAATGGTCACGCATCCTCGTGCCCTCGGACGAGGCGGCGGTCTCGGTCAACAGCTTCGACCCGCAGACCGGCGAGTACCGGGTCGAGCGCTATCTGCTGGGCAGCGAGGCAATGGCCCGTGCCCGCTCCGCCCGCGCCGATTACCAGGCCCCGGCTTGCGGCGCGGGGCCGGACGCGGCGCGGGCGCTGGGCATCAGCCAGCAGGCGGTGCGGGCCACCCTGCCCGCCAGCCCCAACGAGCGGCTGGTCTATCGCTGCACCAAGGCGCCCTGAGCGCCGGTTGCATCGCGGCATGGCCGATGCTAGGCGCGCGCCTGCCCTGCCGGCTGCGTTTTGACGCATTCCGGCAGGTTTTGACGTATCCAACCGTTTCGCTCATCCGATAGGGACTTTCGCGCGTGGAGCTTTCCGCCGGTATCCGGGCCAGCCTGGCAGGGCGCTATGCTGCTGCCCTGTTCGATCTCGCCAGCGAGGCGGGGGTGGTCAGCGCGGTGGAATCCGATCTCGGCCGGCTGGAACAGGCGCTGGGCGAATCGGCAGAGCTGCGGGCGCTGATCCGCAATCCGGAGGTCAGCCGCGCCCAGATCGGTCGCGTGCTCGCCGGCCTCGGCGATTATCTCGGCCTCGCCGACCTGACCCGCAATTTCCTCGGCGTGCTGGCGAAAAACCGCCGCATCGCCGATCTGCCGGCGATGATCCGCGCCTTCTTCGCCATCGCTGCCGCCCAGCGGGGCGAGGTCGGGGCACAGGTCGTCTCTGCCCACCCTCTCAGCGACGGCCAGCTCGCCCAGCTCGAACAGAAGCTGCGCGCCCGCGAGGGGCGCACGGTCAAGCTCAGCACCAGCGTCGATCCCGACCTGCTCGGCGGGCTGGTGGTCACCATCGGCTCGCGCCGGATCGACAGCTCGATCCGCACCCGCCTCAATTCCCTTGCCCAGGCCATGAAGGCCTAAAGGTTCCCGAAAGGTAGAACATGGACATCCGCGCCGCAGAAATCTCCCGCGTCATCAAGGACCAGATCGCCAGCTTCGGCACCGAGGCCGAGGTTTCGGAGGTCGGCAGCGTGCTGTCGGTCGGGGACGGGATCGCGCGCATCCACGGGCTCGACAAGGTCCAGGCCGGCGAGATGGTCGAGTTCGACGGCGGCGTGCGGGGCATGGCGCTGAACCTGGAAGCCGACAATGTCGGGGTGGTGATCTTCGGCTCCGATTCCGGGATCAAGGAAGGCGATACGGTCAAGCGGACCGGCACCATTGTCGACGTCCCGGTCGGCAAGGGCCTGCTGGGGCGGGTGGTCGACGCGCTGGGCAACCCGATCGACGGCAAGGGCCCGATCGTCAGCACCGAACGCCGCCGGGTCGAGGTCAAGGCCCCCGGCATCATCCCGCGCCAGTCGGTGCACGAGCCGGTGCAGACCGGCCTCAAGGCGATCGACGCGCTGGTCCCGGTCGGGCGCGGCCAGCGCGAACTGATCATCGGCGACCGCCAGACCGGCAAGAGCGCGGTCGCCATCGACACCTTCATCAACCAGAAGGAGGTGAATGCCGGCGAGGACGAGGGCAAGAAGCTCTACTGCATCTATGTCGCGGTCGGGCAGAAGCGCTCCACCGTCGCGCAGATCGTCCGCCAGCTCGAAGAGAACGGCGCGATGGACTACACCATCGTCGTCGCCGCCACCGCGTCGGAGCCGGCGCCGCTGCAATATCTCGCCCCCTACACCGGCTGCGCGATGGGCGAGTTCTTCCGCGACAACGGGATGCATGCGCTGATCGTCTATGACGACCTGTCCAAGCAGGCCGTCGCCTATCGCCAGATGTCGCTGCTGCTGCGCCGGCCGCCGGGCCGCGAGGCCTATCCGGGCGACGTGTTCTACCTGCACAGCCGGCTGCTGGAGCGCGCCGCCAAGATGAGCGACGCCAATGGCGGCGGATCGCTGACCGCGCTGCCGATCATCGAGACGCAGGCGGGCGACGTCTCGGCCTATATCCCGACCAACGTGATCTCCATCACCGACGGCCAGATCTTCCTGGAGACCGGCCTGTTCTATCAGGGCATCCGCCCGGCGATCAATGTTGGCCTGTCGGTCAGCCGCGTCGGCGGTGCTGCCCAGACCAAGGCGATGAAGAAGGTCGCCGGCTCGATCAAGCTGGAGCTGGCGCAATATCGCGAGATGGCCGCCTTCGCCCAGTTCGGCTCCGATCTCGACGCCTCGACGCAGAAGCTCCTCAACCGCGGCGCCCGCCTGACCGAGCTGCTCAAGCAGGCGCAGTACAGCCCGATGCCGTTCGAAGAGCAGGTGGTGTCGATCTATGCCGGCACCAACGGCTATCTCGACGCTGTGCCGGTCGACCGCGTGACCGAATACGAGGCCGAGATGCTGCGCTTCATGCGCTCCGACCATGCCGACGTGCTGGACGACATCCGCAGCTCGCAGCGCTTCGAAGGCGCGGTGGCGGACCGCGCCAAGGCGGCGCTCGACGCCTTCGCCAAGCAGTTCGCGTAAGGACCGCCAGTGGCCAGCCTCAAGGAACTCAAGGGCCGGATCAACTCGGTCAAGTCGACCCAGAAGATCACCAAGGCCAAGCAGATGGTCGCGGCGGCCAAGCTGAGGAAGGCGCAGGCCGCTGCCGAGGCCGCGCGCCCCTATGCCCAGCGGCTGGCCGGCGTCATGGCCAGCCTCGCCACCCGCGTCGGCGGGCAGGACAATGCGCCGCGCCTGCTGGCGGGCACCGGCGCGGACCAGCGCCACCTGCTGGTAGTCGCCAATTCCGACAAGGGCCTGGCCGGCGCGTTCAACTCGAACATCGTGCGCGCGGCGCTCGCCAAGGCGCGGGCGCTGGAGGCAGAAGGCAAGAGCGTCGCCTTCTACCTGATCGGCCGCAAGGGCCGGCCGGTGATCCGCCGCGCCTACCCGAATCAGATCAGCGCGCAGTTCGACACCACCGAGGTGCGCGAGCCGGGCTTTGCCGAGGCCGAGCGCATCGCCGACGAGCTGGTGGCGATGTACGAGGCGGGCCGGTTCGACACCGCGCATCTGTTCTACAGCAGGTTCCGGTCGGCGCTGGTGCAGGAGCCCACCGGCCAGCAGATCATCCCCGTCCCCCCGCCCACCACCGCTCCCGCCGACACCGGCGCGGTGGTGGAGTACGAGCCGGGCGAGGAGGAGATTCTCGAGGCCCTGCTGCCGCGCTACCTCAAGACCCAGCTGTTCGGTGCGTTGCTGGAGAACATGGCATCCGAACAGGGCGCGTCGATGACCGCGATGGACAACGCCACCCGCAATGCCGGCGACCTGATCGGCAAGCTTACCATCCAGTACAATCGCAGCCGGCAGGCCGCGATCACCACCGAGCTGATCGAGATCATCGCCGGCGCCGAAGCGCTGTAGCGCCACCGATACGACAAGGCGCCGACGCGCCGCAGAGTTCAGACCAAGGACAAAGACCATGGCCACCGCCCCCGCCTTTACCCCCAACATCACCCAGCAGGGCACCATCGCCCAGGTCATCGGCGCCGTCGTCGACGTGGCGTTCGAAGGCGAGCTGCCGGCGATCCTGACCGCGCTGGAAACCGACAATAACGGCACAAGGCTGGTGCTGGAGGTCGCGCAGCATCTGGGCGAGAGCACCGTGCGCTGCATCGCCATGGATGGCACCGACGGGCTGACCCGGGGTCAGAGCGTGACCAATACCGGCGCGCAGATCAGCGTGCCCGTGGGGCCAAAGACGCTCGGCCGGATCATGAACGTGGTCGGGGCCCCGATCGACGAGCGCGGGCCGATCGGCGCCGAGATGCGCGCGCCGATCCATGCCGAGGCGCCGCTGTTCGTCGACCAGTCGACCGAAGCCAGCATCCTTGTCACCGGGATCAAGGTCATCGACCTGCTCGCCCCCTATGCGCGCGGCGGCAAGATCGGCCTGTTCGGCGGCGCGGGCGTGGGCAAGACGGTGCTGATCCAGGAGCTGATCAACAACATCGCCAAGGGCCATGGCGGCGTATCGGTGTTCGCCGGCGTGGGCGAGCGCACGCGCGAGGGCAACGACCTCTACCACGAATTCCTCGACGCCGGCGTGATCGCCAAGGATGCCGAAGGCAACGCGATCTCCGAAGGCAGCAAGGTGGCGCTGGTGTTCGGCCAGATGAACGAGCCGCCGGGCGCCCGCGCCCGCGTCGCGCTGTCGGGCCTGACCATGGCCGAATATTTCCGCGACCAGGAAGGGCAGGACGTGCTGTTCTTCGTCGACAACATCTTCCGCTTCACCCAGGCCGGGTCGGAAGTGTCGGCGCTGCTCGGCCGTATCCCCTCGGCGGTGGGCTATCAGCCGACGCTGGCCACCGACATGGGCAACCTGCAGGAGCGGATCACCTCGACCAACAAGGGCTCGATCACCTCGGTCCAGGCGATCTATGTGCCCGCCGACGATCTCACCGATCCGGCGCCCGCCACCTCCTTCGCGCACCTCGACGCGACTACCACGCTCAACCGCGCGATTTCCGAGCTGGGCATCTATCCGGCGGTCGATCCGCTGGATTCGACCAGCCGGGTGCTGACGCCCGCGGTCGTCGGGCAGGAGCATTACGAGGTCGCCCGCCGCGTTCAGGAGACGCTGCAGAAGTACAAGAGCCTGCAGGACATCATCGCCATCCTGGGGATGGACGAGCTGTCCGAGGAGGACAAGCTGACCGTCCAGCGCGCCCGCAAGATCCAGCGCTTCCTCAGCCAGCCGTTCCATGTCGCCGAGGTGTTCACCAACATCCCCGGCAAGTTCGTGCAGGTGGAGGACACGGTCCGCTCGTTCAAGGCGGTCGTGGAAGGCGAATACGACCACCTGCCCGAAAGCGCCTTCTACATGGTCGGCGGCATCGACGAGGCGGTCGAGAAGGCCAGGAAGATGGCCGAGGAGGCCTGATCCGCCCTCCCGCCGCAACGAACGTTCACCCTGCCCCTCCCGCGCCGGGAGGGGGGAGAAGACCGATGGCCCTGCATTTCGAGCTCGTCACCCCCGCCCGCCTCGTCCGTTCGGAAGAGGTCCACATGGTAGTCGTCCCCGGCACCGAGGGCGAATTCGGGGTGCTCGAAGGGCACGCTCCGTTCATGTCCACGATCCGCGACGGCAACGTCCAGGTCTATCGCACCGCCGGCGCCGCGCCGGAGACGATCGCGGTGCGCGGCGGCTTCGCCGAAGTCGGTGCCGGCGGCCTGACCCTGCTGGCCGAGCACGTCGAGGACTGATCCCGCTGCGGCGCGCAGCCGCCTGCTGACCCTGCCCTGCCCTGCGCGACCGGCGATCCGGTGCACCCGGCGCCCGCCCCTGCGGGCTGGCGCCGATGCACGATTGAGACAAGCGGTGCCTTAGGAAAGTGTCAGCCTTTTCCGGCCTATTCACCGCCTCCGAACAGATGCAGCTGCCGGCCGCGTCCGCGGCGGCCCGGCCCGGTGAAGGATCAGCCATGTCCGCTTTCGGCAGGAAGAGCGCGCCGGCGGCCCCGCCCGCACGCCCCGCATTCGGTGTCGCCCGCCCGATGAAGGGCATCGGCGGCCCGGCGCCCGCCGGTCCGCTCCCGGCAGAGGTCGCGTCGCCGCACGCCGCGCCCTTTCCCGGCCTCGAACCCGGTGCGCCCGGCGCGCCCGGCGGGGTGGCGCCGCGCGGCGACGCGCTCAGCCGGCTGGAAGACCGCGCCAATGCTGTCAACGACGCCGCCAACAGCAACAGCGGCTTCGATGCCAGCCTCCACAAGATCAAGGAACAGGTGCTCCCCCGCCTGCTGGAGCGGGTCGATCCCGAAGCCGCCGCCACGCTCAGCAAGAACGAGCTGGCCGAGGAATTCCGCCCGATCGTCGCCGAAGTGCTGGTCGAGCTCAAGCTGACGCTCAACCGGCGCGAGCAGTTCGCGCTGGAAAAGGTGCTGATCGATGAGCTGCTCGGCTTCGGCCCGCTGGAAGAGCTGCTGAGCGACCCCGAAGTGTCGGACATCATGGTCAACGGGCCGGACCAGACCTATGTCGAGCGCCGGGGCAAGCTCGAGATCGCGCCGGTCCGGTTCCGCGACGAGGCGCATCTGTTCCAGATCGCCCAGCGCATCGTCACCCAGGTCGGCCGCCGTGTCGATCAGACCACGCCGCTCGCCGACGCACGGCTGAAGGACGGCAGCCGCGTCAACGTGATCGTCCCGCCGCTCTCGCTCAAGGGCACCGCGATCTCGATCCGCAAGTTCTCCGAAAAGCCGATCACGCTCGACATGCTCAAGACCTTCGGCTCGATGAACGACAAGATGTGCACCGCGCTCAAGATCGCCGGCGCCAGCCGGATGAACATCGTCATCTCCGGCGGCACGGGGTCGGGCAAGACGACGATGCTGAACGCGCTGTCGAAGATGATCGACCCCGGCGAACGCGTGCTGACCATCGAGGACGCGGCCGAGCTTCGGCTTCAGCAGCCGCACTGGCTGCCGCTGGAAACCCGTCCTCCGAACCTGGAGGGGCAGGGCGCGATCACCATCGGCGATCTGGTCAAGAACGCGCTCAGGATGCGGCCCGACCGGATCATCCTGGGCGAGATTCGCGGTGCCGAATGCTTCGACCTGCTGGCCGCGATGAACACCGGCCATGACGGGTCGATGTGCACCCTGCACGCCAATTCTCCGCGAGAGGCTCTCGGCCGGATGGAGAACATGATCATGATGGGCGACATCAAGATCCCCAAGGAAGCGATCAGCCGTCAGATCGCCGAGAGCATCGACCTGATCGTGCAGGTCAAGCGGCTGCGCGACGGATCGCGCCGCACCACCAACATCACCGAGGTGATCGGGATGGAAGGCGACGTGATCGTCACGCAGGAACTGTTCAACTTCGAATATCTCGATGAGGGCGAGGACGGTAAGATCATGGGCGAATACCGCTCCTCGGGCCTGCGCCCCTATTCGCTGGAAAAGGCACGCCAATACGGCTTCGACAAGGCCTATCTGGAAGCCTGCCTGTAGCGCGCGGCGGCGCGCCCTAGCCCCCAAGCCCTTCACCGCCGGCGTGAACGCGGCGGCGGCGACCAGCGCCAGCGCCGCCAGCCCCTCGGTCGCTTCACCGCCAAAGGCAAGGCAGGGGGCCCGGTTGATTGGTCGGTCAGCGGCTCTATGGCGGTTTGATGGCTGATGCCCCCCGCCACCGCCCGCTGCTCGCGCTGCTGATCCGGCTATGCGCGGCCGCTGCGCTGGCGACTCTGGCCGCGCTGGTGAAGCTGGCCAGCGATCGCGGCATCCACCTGCTGGAGATCGCCTTCTGGCGGCAGGCCGCCACCGTTCCGGCGCTGCTCGGCTGGGTGGCGGCGACAGGCGGCGGGCTCCGCGTGCTGGCCACACGGCGCCCGCTCCGGCATTTCCAGCGCGCGCTATACGGCCTCGCCGGAATGATGCTGACCTTCGGCGGCGTGATTCTGCTGCCGCTGACCGAGGCGACGGTGATGAACTTCACCGCGCCGATCTGGGCGGTGGTGCTGGCGATGCTGCTGCTGAAGGAGAAGATCGGCATCTGGCGCTGGTCGGCGGTGGTGCTGGGCTTCGTCGGCATCCTGGTGATCGCCCGGCCGGGCGACGGGCACATCCCGCCGATTGGCGCGCTGGTGGCGCTGGGCGGTGCGTTCATGATCGCGCTGATCTCGATCCAGATCGCCGATCTCAACCGCACCGAGCACCCGGTGACGATCGTGTTCTACTTCGCCGCGTTCACCACGCCGCTGCTGGGGCTGGCGCTGCCCTTGGTCGGCACGGCCCACGATGCGGCCGAATGGGCGCTGCTGCTGGGCCTCGGCGCGGTCGGGCTGCTGTGCCAGCTGCTGCTGACCGCCTCGCTGCGCTTCGGTTCGGTCGCCAGCGTGATCGTGATGGATTATTCGGCGCTGTTGTGGGCGACGCTGTATGGCTGGCTGCTGTTCGCCACGCTGCCGCCGACCAGCACCTGGTTGGGCGCGCCGCTGATCGTGGCGGCGGGCCTGATCATCGCCTGGCGCGAACACCACCTGTCGCGCAGGGCCAGCCCCGCGACGGCGCTAGAGGGAACCTGAACCCCCCGTCGGGCGCTGTATGCCCGGCGACTCGCCGCC
>JACIYY010000380.1 GCA_014359685.1 Porphyrobacter sp.
GAGGGGATCAGTCGAAGTCCTTCCCCAAAGCCAGCAAGATGGTGCGGGCGACGCCATCGGGGTTCGTCATGACCTTGTTGTTGGGGATGCGCAGAACGCGCCAGCCGTCGCGCTCGAGCGTCGCGGTGCGGCGTGCATCGTAGGCCTGGGCTTGCGGGCTGTGATGCGTGTCGCCGTCGAGCTCCACGATCAGCCGCTCCGAACGCGCTGCGAAATCGGGGAGGAAGGGCGGGCGCACCGCCTGACGCACGAATTTGACGCCGCCGAGGCGCTTGGCACGGACGATGTCCCACAGCGCCCGCTCGGCCGGGGTCAGGTTGGCGCGGTTTTCCCTGGCCACCGCCCGCAGGCGCTCGTGGCGCTTGGTCATTTGGTCTCCCCCCTCTCCCCGACCCCTGTGGCGCGCAGCGCCGACGGGGCGAGGGGCTTTCTCGCCGGAACCCAGCGGACGCACAATGCCCAAACGCACTGACATCTCCTCGATCCTCGTCATCGGCGCCGGCCCGATCATCATCGGCCAGGCCTGCGAGTTCGACTATTCGGGCACGCAGGCGATCAAGGCGCTGAAGGAGGAGGGCTATCGCGTCATCCTCGTCAATTCCAACCCCGCCACCATCATGACCGATCCGGACATGGCCGACGCCACCTATGTGGAGCCGATCACCCCGGGCATCGTCGCCAAGATCATCGCCAGGGAGCGGCCCGACGCGCTGCTGCCGACGATGGGCGGGCAGACCGCGCTCAATTGCGCGCTCAAGCTGTTCGAGGACGGCACGCTGGCCCGATACGGCGTGCAGATGATCGGCGCCGATGCCGATGCCATCGACAAGGCGGAAAACCGCCAGCGCTTCCGCGAGGCGATGGACCGCATCGGCCTCGAAAGCGCGCGCAGCGGCACCGCGCATTCGGTGGACGAGGCCTTCGCGGTGCTGGAGCGCACCGGCCTGCCCTCCATCATCCGCCCCAGCTTCACCCTCGGCGGCACTGGCGGCGGCATTGCCTACAACAAGGCGGAGTTCGAACAGATCGTCCGCTCCGGCCTCGATGCCAGCCCCACCGGCGAGGTGCTGATCGAGGAATCGCTGCTCGGCTGGAAAGAGTTCGAGATGGAGGTCGTGCGCGACCGGGCCGACAATTGCATCATCATCTGCTCGATCGAGAATGTCGATCCGATGGGCGTCCATACCGGCGATTCGATCACCGTCGCCCCGGCGCTGACGCTGACCGACAAGGAATACCAGATCATGCGCAGCGCCAGCATCGCGGTGCTGCGCGAGATCGGGGTGGAGACGGGCGGCTCCAACGTCCAGTTCGCGGTCAATCCGAAGGACGGGCGCTTGATCGTCATCGAGATGAACCCGCGCGTCTCGCGCTCCTCGGCGCTGGCCTCCAAGGCCACCGGCTTCCCCATCGCCCGCGTCGCCGCCAAGCTGGCGGTCGGCTACACGCTGGACGAGATCACCAACGAGATTACCGGCGCCACCCCGGCCAGCTTCGAGCCGACGCTGGATTACGTGGTGACCAAGATCCCGCGCTTCGCGTTCGAGAAGTTCAAGGGGGCCAAGGTCGAGCTGTCGACCGCGATGAAGTCGGTCGGCGAGGTCATGGCGATCGGGCGCAGCTTCAAGGAATCGCTGCAAAAGGCGCTGCGCGGGCTGGAGACCGGCCTCGACGGGTTCAACCGGGTGGTCGAGCTGGAAGGCGCCGGCCGCGACGAGATCACCGCCGCGCTCAGCCGCGCGACGCCCGACCGGCTGCTGAAGGTCGCGCAGGCCTTCCGCGAGGGCTTCAGCGTGGAGGATGTCCACGCGATCACCCATTACGACAAATGGTTCCTGCGCCAGATCGAGGAGATCATCGGCGAAGAGGCGATGATCGGCCGGGACGGATTGCCGAATGACGCCGACGGGCTGCGCCGGCTGAAGGCGATGGGCTTTTCCGACCGCCGCCTCGCCACCCTGGCGGTGCGCTCGGTCGGGGTGGCCGGCGGGCTGGCGGAGACGCAGGCGCGCCGGTCCGGGCTGCTGCACGACACGCTTCGCGCCATGGCGGGGGCCACGAGTGAGGACGAGGTGCGTGCGCTGCGCCACAGGCTGGGCGTGCTGCCGGTGTTCAAGCGCATCGACAGCTGCGCGGCCGAGTTCGAGGCGGTCACCCCCTATCTCTATTCGACCTACGAGGCGCCCAGCTTCGGCGAGGCCGAGAACGAGGCATGGCCGACCGACCGGCGCAAGATCGTGATCCTGGGCGGCGGCCCCAACCGGATCGGGCAGGGGATCGAGTTCGACTATTGCTGCGTCCACGCCTGCTTCGCGCTTGGCGCCAAGGAGCAGGGCGGGGCCGGCTACGAGACGATCATGATCAACTGCAATCCCGAAACGGTCAGCACCGATTACGATACGTCGGACCGGCTCTATTTCGAGCCGCTGACGGCCGAGGACGTGCTGGAGGTGCTGCGGGTCGAACAGTCGCGGGGGGAGCTGGTCGGCGTCATCGTGCAGTTCGGCGGGCAGACCCCGCTGAAGCTCGCCCGCGCGCTGGAGCTGGCGGGGATCCCGATCCTCGGCACCAGTCCCGATGCGATCGACCTGGCCGAAGATCGCGAGCGGTTCGCGCAGCTGGTCGACCGGCTGGGCCTGCTCCAGCCCGCCAACGGCATGGCCAGGAGCCGCGACGAGGCCGCCGCCGTGGCCGCGCGGATCGGCTATCCGGTGCTGCTGCGCCCGTCCTACGTGCTGGGCGGGCGGGCGATGGAGATCGTCGATTCCGAAGCCCAGCTCGACGATTACATGGCCAATGCGGTCGAGGTGTCGGGCGATAGCCCGGTGCTGGTCGACCAATATCTGCGCGATGCGATCGAATGCGACGTCGATGCGCTGTGCGATGGCGATCAGGTGGTGATCGCCGGGATCATGCAGCATATCGAGGAGGCGGGCGTCCATTCGGGCGATTCCGCCTGCACCCTGCCGCCCTACAGCCTGTCGGACGAGATCATCGCCGAGCTGGAGCGGCAGACCGTGGCGCTGGCTTTCGCGCTCGGCGTCCACGGGCTGATGAACATCCAGTTCGCCGTGCAGGACGGCCCGCACGGGCAGCAGGTCTATCTGATCGAGGTCAATCCGCGCGCCAGCCGCACCGTGCCCTTCGTGGCCAAGGCGATCGGCCAGCCGGTCGCCAAGATCGCGGCGCGGGTGATGGCGGGCGAGAAGCTGGCCGACCTGCCGCCGATCCCGCGCGACATCGGCTACATGGCGGTGAAGGAGGCGGTGTTCCCGTTCAGCCGCTTCCCCGGTTCCGACCCGGTGCTGACGCCGGAGATGAAGTCGACCGGCGAGGTGATGGGGATCGACCGCGACTTCGCCACGGCCTTCCTCAAGTCGCAGATCGCCGCCGGCAACAATCTGCCCGAGAGCGGCCGGCTCTTCGTCTCGGTCAAGGACAGCGACAAGCCGCATATCCTGGCGCCCGTGCGCCAGCTGGTGGATGCCGGGTTCGAGGTGATCGCCACCGGCGGCACGCAGCAGTTCCTGGCCGCAGCCGGGCTGCCGGTGCAGCGGGTCAACAAGGTGGCAGAGGGGCGGCCGCACATCGTCGACCGGATCATCGATGGCGAGGTGGCTCTGATCTTCAACACCACCGAAGGCTGGCAGAGCCACCGCGACAGCCAGTCGATCCGCGCCACCGCCCTCGATCGCAAGGTGCCCTATTACACCACCGCCGCCGCCTGCGCCGCGGCGGCGCTGGCGATCGCGACCGTGCAGGCCAGCGAACTTGAAGTGCGCTCGCTGCAGGACTATTATAGCTGAACCGCGCGCATCCCCTCCCGACATCGCAGGCCGCTTGTCCGCCCTTGATCGGCGGCGCGGGCGGCGTGACGGGGCAGAAGAGAAAGACAGGGAAGACACATGGAACGAGTGCCGATGCTGGCAGAGGGCTACGAGAAGCTCACCGCCGATCTCAAGGCCCTCCGTCAGGAACGCCCGCGCATCGTCGAAGCGATCGAGGAAGCGCGCGCCCATGGCGATCTGTCCGAGAATGCCGAATACCACGCCGCCAAGGAACGGCAGGGCCAGGTCGAAGCGCAGATCTCGGAGCTGGAGGACAGGGTCAGCCGCGCGCAGATCATCGATCCTGCGTCGCTGTCGGGCGACAAGGTGATCTTCGGCGCCACCGTCACCGTGCGCGACGATGACGAAAAGCCCGCCCGCTACCAGATCGTCGGCCAGACCGAGGCCGATGCCAAGCAGGGCCGCATCTCCTACGATTCCCCGCTCGGGCGGGCGCTGATCGGCAAGCGGGTCGGCGACGAGGTCGAGGTGACGGTGCCCAGTGGTGACCGCTTCTATCTGATCGACAAGATCGAGTTCCTGTAACCGCAACAGGCGCCGCCCCTCGGTGGAGCGGCGCCGGCCGGCGGATTGGCCGAAGGGCTACTTGCCCGGCAGTTCCGGCTCCAGCAGTCGATGCAGGTGGACGATGACATATTTCATCTCCGCATCGTCGACCGTGCGCTGCGCCTGCGCGCGCCACGCCTCTTCGGCGGAATCATAGTCCGGAAACACGCCGACGATGTGCAGCTTGCTGAGGTCCTGGAACTCGACCCCGCGGGGGTCGGTGACCTTGCCGCCCAGAACCAGATGCAACAGCTGCTTCGTCATCATGCGCCCCCTTGTTGCCGGTGGCGCGTTACGAGCCTGCCGGTGCCTGATTCGCTTGTTGCGAACCGGCGCGCCGCACGCAAGAGCTCAGTGAGAGCGGCGCCAGGCGCGGTTCAGCCGGCGCGATGCGGTGGCCTGCGCGGCGCGCGCATTGTCGCCGGCGCTGTCGGCCAGGCTCGTCGCCTCTTCGGCGACCCGGCGCGCGGCTTCGGCCACCACGTCGGTCCAGTGGTCGAGCGTCCGTGCTCCGGTCCGCTCGGCGCGATCCGCGGCGTGCCTCGCCCCCTTGGTGGCCTGGTGGAGAAAGGCCATCGCCGCCTCGGTGCCGATCGCCGCCAGCCCGGCTGTCCTGCCGGCCGCGCGGCGGGTGGGGGAGCGCGGAAACAGGCCGCTGACCAGCACGCCCAGCGCCAGACCGCCGGCTATCATCGTCAGCGGATGCTCGCGCGCGAAGTGGGTGAAGCGGTCCTTGGCCTCGATCGCCGTCTCGCCGGCGCGGTCGAGGAAGCTTGCCTCCCCTGCGGCGATCCGGTCGCCGAGTTGCTGGCGTTGCACATCATTCATCGTTGTCTCTCCTGTCTCGGTCCGGTCCGGTCCGGTCCGGCGCGGCGTCAGGCCGCCTCGGCCTCCGCCATGGTCTCATCCTGGTTCTCGTCGGCGTCGTCCTCGTCCTCGGCTGCGTCCTCGCCGATCAGAGCGGCTAGGGCGTCGAGCAGAGGCCCGCGGAACAGGAACAGCACCAGCGCGGTGATCGCGGCGGCGACCTGCCCGCGATGGCCTTGCGCATAACCGACCGCATCGTCGAGCGTCTCCAGCGCGGCATCGCCGACCCTCTCGGCGACCCGTGTGCCGACCCCGCGCGCGGCCAGATCGCCGCGCACCAGCGCAATGTCGGCCTTCACCAGCCGCAGCGCCGCGTCGCGCAGCGCGCGATCGTGCTGCCAGCGTTCGTCGGGCGTGCTCATGGCTTGCCCTTTCCGGCCGCGAAGGCTCCGCTCACGGCGCGCAGCGCACGGATCGCGCGGCGCGCGCACAGGGCCGCGACGATCAGCAGCACGGCGACGACCAGCAGCGTGGCGCCCAGCGGGCCGATCAACGGGGCGAGGGTGATGATCAGGCCCACGGTCAGCCCGATCAGCGCCAGAAGCGCCAGCAGCGCCGCGGCGGCGCCGAAGATCGCCACCGATTTCGCCCTGGCGCCGACATAGGCTGCGCGCGATTGCTGGAACGCGATTTCGGCCGAGAGATAGGTCCGCCCATCGGCATAGAGCGCCTCCAGATCCTCGAGCAGCGACCGATCGGCCCCATCCGGGGCGGCGCTGGCATCCGCCGCCGCCGCCGGCGGAACTGTTCCCGCAGCTCCTGCCGGCCAATCGCCATCGCTCCGCGCCGCCAGCGGGAGTGGTTCGACCCTCTCGGTCATCCGGGCGTTACTTGCGCAGAACGCGCGCGACCATGTATCCCGCGAGCGCTGCAAGCCCCAGAGCGGCGCGGGGGCTGGCGCGGACGAATTCGCGAAGATCATCGCCCAGTTCATCGACCGACTTGCTGTCCAGCCGGGTTGCCGTGTCCTGGATCTGGTGCGAGGCGGAGCGGACGTAGTCGGCATATTTCGCGCCCAGCTTCTCCTCCACGACCGGGGCATTGTCGCCGACCAGCCGGCCCAGGCTTGACAGCGCCTCGGTCGCCTTGGCCTTGCCTTCGGCAGCCAGTTCGGCCGCCTTGGTCCTGGCCTCGGTCGACCAGCTGTCACCCGTGGTCTTGGCCTGATCGGCATAGGCGGTCGCCTTGTTCCGGGCCTCCGCCCCCAACGCTGCGGCGCCGGCCTTGGCTTCCTCCAGCGCGGCCGAGAAGCGGCTCTTCGCCTCGGCGGTGCCGCTGGTCGCGGAACTCTCGGCCGCGTTGGTCTCGTCGGTGCCCAGGCCGGCCGGGCCGGGATTGGCCGGCGGCACCGGCGCGGCACCCGTCGTGGTGGTGTTGCCAAACGTATCGGCCATGTCATTCCCCTTCATTCTCGCATCAGTCCTCGCCGACCGGCGGGGCCCTGCCAGCGGTGCAACAGCCCGGCTGGTCTTGGCGAATCGAACGCGTCTTGCACCCCTTGGTTCCGCCGCATAGGAGGCCGCTTGCTTGCGCGCGCCCGCGCGGGAAGCACCCGCCTTCGTCATCAGAACCCGGAGCTGCCACCGCCATGACCGCGATCATCGACATCCACGCCCGCGAGATCCTCGACAGCCGGGGCAATCCCACGGTGGAGGTAGACGTTCTGCTCGACGATGGCAGCATGGGCCGGGCGGCGGTGCCCTCCGGCGCCTCGACCGGCGCGCACGAGGCGGTGGAGCTGCGCGATGGCGATTCGGCGCGCTATCTCGGCAAGGGCGTGACCAAAGCCGTTCAGGCGGTGAACACCGAAATCGCGGAGCGGGTGGTCGGCCTCGATGCCGAAGACCAGCGCGAGATCGACGGGGCGATGCGCGCTCTCGATGGCACCGCCAACAAGGGCCGGATCGGCGCCAATGCGATCCTTGGCACCAGCCTCGCCGTCGCCAAGGCCGCTGCCGCCGCGCGCGGCCTGCCGCTCTACGCCTATGTCGGGGGCGTGTCGGCGCATCTGCTGCCGGTGCCGATGATGAACATCATCAATGGCGGCGAGCACGCCGACAACCCGATCGACTTTCAGGAGTTCATGATCATGCCGGTGGGCGCGCCGACGCTGGCCGAAGCGGTGCGCTGGGGCGCGGAGGTGTTCCACACCCTGAAGAAGGGCCTCAACGACAAGGGCCTCGCCACCGCCGTCGGCGACGAGGGCGGCTTCGCCCCGAACCTCGCCAGCACCCGAGCGGCGCTCGACTTCATCATGGCCTCGATCGAGCAGGCCGGCTTCCGGCCGGGCGAGGACATGGTGCTGGCGCTCGACTGCGCCGCCACCGAGTTCTTCGCAGATGGCCGCTATGACATCGCCGGCGAGAGGCTTTCCCTCACCGGAGAGGAGATGGCCGACTACCTCGCCGACCTGACCGACGCCTATCCGATCGGGTCGATCGAGGATGGGATGGCGGAGGACGATTTCGACGGCTGGAAGGCGCTGACCGACCGCATCGGGCACCGGGTCCAGCTGGTCGGCGACGATCTGTTCGTCACCAATCCGGAACGCCTGCGGATGGGCATCGGCGAAGGGCTGGCCAATTCGCTGCTGGTGAAGGTCAACCAGATCGGCACGCTGACAGAGACGCTGGAGGCCGTGTCCATCGCTCATCGCGCCGGCTATACTGCGGTGATGAGCCACCGTTCGGGCGAGACCGAGGACGCGACCATCGCCGATCTCGCCGTTGCCACCAATTGCGGGCAGATCAAGACCGGCTCGCTCGCCCGCTCCGACCGGCTCGCCAAGTACAACCAGCTGATCCGCATCGAGGAGGAGTTGGGCGACAGCGCCGCCTATGCGGGCAAGGGCTGTTTCGGCCGGATCGGCTGACGGTCCGGCAGGGGCGGCGCGCGGTCAGGCCGCTTCGGCCTCCACCTCCCGCTCGGCCTCTTCCGCCAGCTCCTCCATCTTCTCCAGCTTGGCACGGTTCTTCGAACTCAGCAGATATTGCCACACGCCGTAGAAGTTGATGACCAGCAGCACGCCGTTCATCGCCGCGATCGGCACGGCGCCGGAGGTCAGGCCGCTGATGACCCAGGTCAGCGCCACCGCGCAGAACAGCACGAAGCCCCAGCCGGTCACCCGCCGTCCCAGATCGGCGGCGATCAGCGCGGCGGCCAGCATCGTGCCGATCGCCGCGATCCATTCCAGTGGTCCGTTCATCGCCGCCTAAGCGCTGGACAGGCGGGGAGGTTCCCGGGGCTCTCAGCCGAGCACCGCCGGGTGCTCAGGCGAACCGCTCGCGCAGCGCCAGCAGCGCCATCGCCGCCCTGGCCGCGCCGCCGCCCTTGTCGCCCTGTTCGGGATCGGCGCGGACGATCGCCTGCGCCTCGCTCTCGGTGGTCAGGATGCCGTTGCCGACCGCCAGCCCGTCCATGGTCAGCGCCATGATCCCGCGCGCGCTTTCCCCGGCGACAATCTCGAAATGATAGGTCTCGCCCCGGATCACCACGCCCAGCGCGACGAAGCCGTCATAGCGCCCGCTCTCGGCCGCCAGCGCGACCGCGCCCGGCACCTCCAGCGCGCCCGGCACGGTCAGCAGCTCGGCCGCATGGCCGGCCTCCTCCAGCGCGCGGCGGGCGCCGGCGATCAGCAGGTCGTTCAGGTGCGCGTAAAAGCGCGCCTCGACGATCAGGAAGCGGGCCATCAGAGGTCGCTCGCCGCGCCGATCTCGGGCATCGGGCGCTCGCCGACGATCGACAGATCGTGTCCCTCCAGCGCCACCAGAGCGTGGCGGGTGTTGGTCAGCAGGACGATGTCGTGGACCCCCAACTCGGCCAGGATCTGCGCGCCGACGCCGTAATTGCGCTGTTCGGACGGCATCGGGTCGAACTCCGGATCGTCGGGTTGCTCCAGCTTGCGGATTGCGTCCGTCACCGGGTCGGGGCCGGACCGGTTCAGCAGCACGACCGCGCCGCTCCCTTCCTCCGCGATGATCCCCATCGCCCGCTGCAACAGGCCGACACGCTCGGTATCGTGGCCCAGCACATCGTCGAACAGCGAAAGGACGTGCATCCGCACCAATGTCGGCTGCGCCGGATCGATCCGGCCCTTGACCAGCGCCAGCGCCTCCTCGCGCGTCGCCTTGTTGAAGAAGCTGATCGCCCGCCAGTCGCCGCCCCAGCGGCTGCGGAACGGCGCTTCGCCACGCTTTTCGATCAGGTGGTCGTGGCGCCGGCGATAGGCGATCAGGTCGCGGATGGTGCCGATCTTCAGCCCGTGCCGGCGGCCATATTCGATCAGGTCGCCGAGCCGCGCCATCGAGCCGTCCTCGTTCATGATCTCGCAGATCACGGCGGAGGGGTTGAGGCCGGCGAGGCGGGCGATGTCGACCGACGCCTCGGTGTGCCCGGCGCGGACCAGCACGCCGCCCTCGCGGGCGACCAGCGGGAAGACATGGCCGGGGCTGACGATGTCGTCCGGCCCCTTGGTGGCGTCGATCGCCACCGCGATGGTGCGGGCGCGATCGGCGGCGCTGATCCCGGTAGTGATCCCCTCGCGCGCCTCGATCGAGGTGGTGAAGGCGGTCTCCATCCGGCTGCGGTTGCTGCGGCTCATCGGCGGCAGTGCGAGCGCCTCGACCCGCTCCGGCGACAGCGCCAGGCAGATCAGGCCGCGCCCGTGGGTGGCCATGAAGTTGATCACCTCGGGCGTCGCCATCTGCGCAGGGATGATCAGGTCGCCCTCGTTCTCCCGATCCTCGTCATCGACCAGGATGACCATGCGGCCGTTGCGCGCCTCGTCGATGATCTCCTCGATCCCGACCAGCACCGGGCCGGACCCCGTCTGCTCGAAGAACCGTTCCAGCTTGCCGAGCGTTTCGGCCGTCGGGTTCCAGCCGGGCTGGGTGCAGTCGCGCAGGGTGTTGGCATGAAGCCCGGCAGCCCGGGCCAGCCCGGCGCGGGTCATGCCGGACTCGATCAACTGGCGGGTGCGGGCGATGATGCTCTTCGACATGGCGAGGGCGCCTATCACACCGTGATGTGACACGGAACCCGGTTTGGCACATCGCAATGGAGCGCTGCTCAGTCGCCCTCGGTGCGGCGCCGCCCGACAAGGTGGCCCGGATAGCTTGGCCCGGAGGGCGGCGCCAGATAATCCGCGATCTCGCGCTCCAGCAGGTCGGCGCGCGAACCGGGTGAAGGATGAATCGCGCTCAGCGTCAGGCCGCCCGCCGCCCGCCGCGCCAGCGCGCCACGCCAGAACCGCACCGCCAGCGCCGGATCGTGGCCGGCATTGGCGAGGAGGTGGACGGACATGCGATCGGCCTCGATCTCCATCTGCCGGTTGCGCTGCTGATCGTGGCCGAACTGGCCGAAGAAGCCCTTGGTTACCCCCGCCGCCTCCAGCCGCCGACGATGGTCGAGCACGACATGGCCCAGTTCGTGCGCGACGATCACCGCCAGCTCCTCGTCGGTGGCGGCCTGGACCAGTCCGAGATCGAGCTGGATCACCCGCCCGTCTGATCGAGCGGTCAGCGCGTCGCGGGTGCGGACCTCGACCAGTGCGCGGCAGCCCGCCTGCGGATCCAGCGCAACCGGCCGCTGCGCTCCGTCGCGGGCGACGGTCAGCGGCAGCGGCCCCTGCCCGGGCCATTGCGCCACCAGCGCCGCGAACGCCGCATCGCGGACCGGCGCCGCGCCGTCAGCCCGAAGATCGGCGACTCGCTGAGCGCCGATCGCCACCAGCGCGTCGCCCGGGCGCAACCCGGCCCGCTCTGCTGCGGAACCCGGCAGGACCAGCGCCACCGCCACCGGGCCATCGGCAAACAGCCCCGCCGGGGCCTCGGCGCCATATTGGTCGCGGCTCTGCACCACCATGCCCGCAACCGGCATGGTGCGCGCGCACAGCCCGGCATTGGCGACCAGCAGCCGCTCCGCCACCACCGCCAGCCGCGCATCCTGCGCCAGAAGGGCCGCGGTCGGCCCCGAAGCCGGCACGGCCGCCACGATCGGAGCGGGGGAGGGCGACTGCGCGCAAACCTGTTGCGCGAAAGCCATAGTCAGCAACGCAACTGCGTTTGGGAAGGAACGGTTCATCTGTCCGGGGATAGTCTTGCGGCGCGCCAGGCAAAACCGCTAAGTGCGCGTCCGGCAAGGCGCCGCCACCCAGCAGAGGGCTGCGGGCGACGGCTGAAACCGGGTAGGAGGTTTGTCAAAACGCAATCCTGGCCGCATCGGATCCTTACGGATCACTACCCAGCGGCCGAGTTGGCGCTTGACGACATGGGGAGCCGTGAATAATGGATCGGCTCGAAGTAACGGAAGGGCATCAAATGGTTATTCGTAAAGCTCTGTTCGCGTTGGCGACGGCCGGGCTGGTCGTCGGCTCGACGGCGGCCACCGCGAATGCGCGTGTCGCTTCGCCGGTCGCGGAATCGGAAAACATGGCGGGCGGCGGCAGCTTCGCCTGGATCATCGCGGCCCTGATCGCCGCCGGCGTGATCGGCGTGATCGTGTCCGACGACGACGAGAATGATGATCTGCCGACGAGCCCGTAATCGGCTCTTCAGCTTACAGGAAAGGCGGCAGGCGCAGGCCTCGCCGCCTTTTTTGTGTCCTCCGCTGTCCCTGGGCGCGGCGCGACAAATAGAGCCACATCCGCAGGTGCGGCGGCGATCCCGAACCCGGCAAGCCGCTCGCGCCGGACAGGCATGACAGCCGACGGCGCCATGTCGCCCCTGCCCGAGCCGAATCGCCCGAGCCGAATTGCGCCGTCGCCCCGCGCGCCGGTGGCCGCTGCCTACTCGGTCGTGACCCCGTCGAAATGCTCATGCGCCGCCGCCGCCTCGGCGCAGGTCGCGTGAATCGTGCCATCGCGGTGCTCGGGCGGGCCGTAGATGGTGTACAGCTTCAGCGGCTCGCTGCCGGTGCAGGCGACATTGTGGCGAGCGCCCTGCGGCACGATGATCCCGTCATCGGCGCGCACGTCGTGGCGGGTGCCGTCGATCCACACCGCCCCTTCGCCCGCCTCGATGCGGAAGAACTGGTCGCGATCGTCGTGCACCTCCTCGCCGATCTCCTCTCCGGGACGGATGGTCATCACCACCAGCTGCAGGTTGTGCCCGGTATAGAGGACGCGGCGGAACGCCTCGTTGCCCTCGGTCAGCGCCTCGATATTGTCGACGAAACCTTTCATCTGCGCGTCTCCTGTGCGGTGCGTGATCGCTGGACGGGGCAGATGCCCCAATTATGCAAGGCGCGAAAGGGGCAGGCGATGTTGGCAGCGCGCTGGCCGCTGTGCTTAAACCCGGCGATGCGCCAGGATTCCGACCGATCGCCCCTGCCGCCGGCGCGCAGGATCGCGGTGCCGGAATGTCTCCGCGTCCCGGTTGCCACGGCACCGGCGCCATGAGCGCCCCTGTTCTCACCCCCGCAATGCCGCTCGACAATGCGGAGGCACAGGCTCGTGCCGCGCACAATCGCGCGCTCGCCGCCGAACTTCGCGCGCGTGTCGCGGAGGCGGCGCAGGGCGGCGGCGCGGCGTCGCGCGAGCGGCACCAGGCGCGCGGCAAGCTGCTCCCGCGTGAGCGGGTGGAGCGGCTGATCGATCCCGGCTCACCGCTGCTGGAACTGAGCCCGCTGGCCGCCAATGGCCTCTATGATGATGCGGTGCCCGGCGCGGGCCTCATCACCGCGATCGGCCGCGTCTCGGGCCGGCTGTGCATGATTGTGTGCAACGATGCCACGGTGAAGGGCGGCACCTATTACCCGATGACCGTGAAGAAGCACCTGCGCGCGCAGGAGATCGCGGCCGAAAACCGCCTGCCGTGCCTCTATCTGGTCGATTCGGGTGGCGCCAACCTGCCGCACCAGTCCGAAGTGTTCCCCGACCGCGACCATTTCGGCCGCATCTTCTACAACCAGGCGCAGATGAGCGCGCAAGGAATCGCGCAGCTCGCCTGCGTGATGGGCAGCTGCACGGCGGGCGGCGCCTATGTCCCGGCGATGAGCGACGAGACGGTGATCGTGCGCGATCAGGGCACCATCTTCCTCGCCGGACCGCCGCTGGTCAAGGCGGCGACGGGCGAGGAGATCAGTGCCGAGGAGCTGGGCGGCGGCGAGCTTCATGCCCGCCGCTCCGGCGTGGTCGATCACCTCGCCGACGATGACGGACACGCGCTGACGATCATGCGCGACATCGTCTCGCATCTGGGGCGCCGGCCCGGCGCGTCGCTGCCGCTGCGCGAACCGCGCCCGCCTTTGTGGCCGGCGGACGATCTCTATTCGCTGATCCCTTCCGACGTGCGCGCGCCCTATGACGTTCACGAGGTCATCGCGCGCCTTGTCGACGGTTCGGAATTCCACGAGTTCAAGGCGCTGTTCGGCAGCACGCTGGTCTGCGGCTTCGCCCATCTGTGGGGGATGCCGGTGGCGATCCTCGCCAACAATGGCGTGTTGTTCTCCGACAGCGCCACCAAGGGCGCGCATTTCATCGAGCTTGCCTGCCAGCGCGGCACACCCCTGTTGTTCCTGCAGAACATTTCCGGCTTCATGGTCGGCGGCAGGGTGGAGGCGGAGGGGATCGCCCGCCACGGCGCCAAGCTGGTGACGGCGGTGGCGACCGCGCAGGTGCCCAAGATCACGATGGTGATCGGCGGCAGCTTTGGCGCGGGCAATTACGGCATGTGCGGCCGGGCCTACTCGCCGCGCTTCCTGTTCAGCTGGCCCAACGCCCGGATCTCGGTAATGGGCGGGGAACAGGCCGCGAGCGTGCTTGCCACCGTTCACCGCGATGCCCACCGCTGGTCGCCTGAGGAGGCGGAGGCGTTCAAGGGACCGATCCGCCAGAAATATGAGGACGAGGGCAACCCCTATTACGCCACTGCGCGGCTGTGGGACGACGGGGTGATCGACCCTGCGCAGACCCGCGACGTGCTCGGCCTGGCGCTCGCCGCCTGTCT
>JACIYY010000381.1 GCA_014359685.1 Porphyrobacter sp.
CTCGCGGGCCTCGGCCCGGTCGACCGCCAGCCAGTCGATGAAATCGGGATCGGCCGGGCCGCCCAACCGGTCGAGCAGCGCCTCCCATGCGGCCAGCGTGTCGATCCGCCAGGCCAGCGAATGCCGCGCCCCCTCGACCCGCGCCCGGCCCGCCGCATCGAGCCAGTCGGGCGCATCCTCGATCAGCGCCTCCAGTCGCGCGGTCAGGCGCATCAGTGGCTGGCGGATCGCGGCCAACGCGCTGGCGGCCTGCTGCGCCACCTCCACGGTATGCCCGTCGAGCTGCGCCGCCTCGGTCTCGAGGGCGTAGCCGGCCTCCTGCCCGTTTTCGTCGCGGGCATAGGTCACGCTGCGGACGACTGAGAGGAGCGCCTCCACCGGGCCGTCGGGCTCGCCGTCGATCAGTCGCTGCAGCCAGCCATCGGACGGCAGCGCCTGCGCGGCCTGGGTGGCGAGCGCGATTGCCTCGCCGCCAGCCTCGTCATAGCTGGCGATGTCCGCCAGCCGCGCCGCCAGCCCGCGCCGGCGTCCGCGCGACCCGCGCTCAGGCCCGGCGATCCAGCGCCGCATCTCCACTGCCTCGCGCCCGGTCAGCGCGGCGGCGAAGGTGCTGTCGGCGGCATCGAAGACGTGGTGCCCTTCGTCGAACACGATTCGCGTCGGCCGCTGCGCGTGGTCGCGTCCCGGCGCGAAGCCGGCGCGGGCGGCATTGACCATCACCAGCGCATGGTTGGCGATCACCAGATCGGCCTGCGCGCTGGCGCGGGCGGAGCGCTCGATGAAGCATTTGCGATAATACGGGCAACCGGCATAGATGCACTCGCCGCGCTGGTCGGTCAGGCTGCGGATCGCGCGGTCGCGGAACAGCGTGCCGAGCCATCCCGGCAGATCGCCGCCGACGATGTCGCCATCCTGCGAATAGGCCGCCCAACGCGCCACCAGCTGCGCCAGCACCGCCGCGCGCCCGCCGAAGCCGCCCTGCAGCGCGTCCTCCAGGTTGAGCAGGCACAGGTAGTTCTCGCGCCCCTTGCGCACCACCACTGGGCGAGTCCCGTCGGCGCGCCGGTCGGGCCAGGCGCGGGCGCTTTCCTGCCGCAGCTGGCGCTGGAGGTTTCTGGTATAGGTGGAGACCCATACGGTGCCCCCGCTGCGCTCGGCCCAGAGCGACGCGGGCGCCAGATAGCCCAGCGTCTTGCCGACCCCGGTGCCGGCCTGCGCCAACAGCAGGTGCGGCAGCTTGCGTCGGCTGCGCGGAGCGAACACCCGCCCGGCCTCGCGCGCATAGGCCTGCTGGCCCGGACGCTGCTCGGCCGCCGCACCGGTCAGGCGATTCAGCTGAGCGGCGATCGCAGCTTCCTCCAGCTCCAGTTGCGCTGGCAGAGGGCGGGGCGGCGCTTCCTGCCATTCGGGCAGACGCGCGAACAGCCAGCGCTCGGGACGCTCCGGCCGACGGATCGCGGGCGCCAGCACCTGCGCCCACGGCCAGCGCAGCCGGGCCAGCGACTGAAGCGCCGACCACGCCCCTTCGCGCTCCGCCCACTCGTCGCTCTGGCATCGGGCCAGCAGCACCCCGGCAGCCTGCTGCAACAGCAGCGGCACCGCGTCATCGCTGGTCGGCTCGGCCAGACCGGTCGCATGGGCCAGACCCTTGGGCGTGGGCACCATGAAGCGCGCCGGGTGGACAAAGGCGAACAGCTCCAGCAGGTCCAGCCCGTTGAGGTCGGGATAGCCGAGCCGGCTCGCCACCAGCGGAGCGTTGAGCAGCAGCAGCGGCGTGTCGGCGGCTGCGGTAATGGCCTCGCCCTTGCCGACCGGCCGCACCGTGCCATTGCCATTGGCCAGCCAGGCGCCGGCATGGCTGGCATGCAGCGCCGGCAGGGTCAGCCGGTGGGGGGCGGGCGTTCCGGTCACCGAAGCCACTATGGTCCCGGGGAACGCAATGTAAACATCGCCGCCACCATCGGCTCTCGGCAGCAGCTCGGCATCCGCCCTGCCGGCAAGGCGCTTGCGTGCGCGGCGGCCTTGGGCAAAAGCCCCGGCGATGTTCGATGACGCGCTGATCGCCGCCGCCCGCCGCTCCAAGGCCTGGCCGTTTCAGGAGGCGATGAAGCTGGTCAGGCGCTTTCCCGAAGGCAAGCGCGATGCCGAAGGGCGGCTGGTCCCGGTGTTGTTCGAAACCGGCTACGGTCCGTCGGGCCTACCCCATATCGGCACGTTTCAGGAGGTTCTGCGAACCACTCTGGTGCGTCGCGCCTATGAGATCGTCGGCTCGCTCGACGGTTCTCCGGCCCCGACCCGGCTGGTCGCCTTCAGCGACGACATGGATGGGCTTCGCAAGGTGCCCGACAATGTGCCGCAGCGCGCCATGCTGGAGGCGCATCTCGGCAGGCCGCTCAGCCGCATACCCGATCCGTTCGGCACCCACCCCAGCTTCGCGCACCACAACAATGCCCGGCTATGCGCCTTCCTCGACCGCTTCGGCTTCGATTACGAGTTCGTGTCCGCCTCCGAGCGCTACGATTCGGGCGCCTTCGACGCGGCGTTGCGCGATGTTCTGCGCCATTTCGACGCGATCATGGGAATCATGCTGCCAACCTTGCGCGAGGAACGGCGCCGCACCTATTCGCCCGTCCTGCCGGTCAGCCCGGCCACCGGCGCGGTCCTGCAGGTGCCGGTCGAGGTGGTCGATGCCGATGCCGGGCTGATCCGGTTCGAGGATGAGAGCGGGGCAAGGATCGAGCAATCGGCGCTGGGCGGGCAGGCCAAGCTGCAATGGAAGGTCGACTGGGCGATGCGCTGGGTGGCGCTGGGGGTCGATTACGAGATGTATGGCAAGGACCTGACCGACAGCGGCGTGCAATCGGGCAGGATCGCGCAGGTGCTGGGGGGGACCAAGCCCGAGGGGCTTATCTACGAGCTGTTCCTCGATGCCAATGGCGAGAAGATCTCCAAGTCGAAGGGCAATGGCCTGACGATCGAGCAATGGCTGGCCTATGGCAGCACGGATTCGCTCGGCTTCTACATCTTCCCCAACCCCAGGAGCGCCAAGCAGCTTCATCCCGGCGTGATCCCGCGCGCGGTGGATGATTACTGGCAGTTCCGCGAGCGTCTGGCAGAGCAGCCGCTGGACCAGCAGCTCGGCAATCCGGCCTGGCACCTGCTGCGCGCCAATGGCGGCGCGCAAGGCGCCGATGCGCCGGGGGCCGGGGACAGCCTGCCCGTGACCTATGGGCTGCTGCTGAACCTTGCCGGCGTGCTCGGCGCCGCGGCGACGCGCGAGCAGATGTGGTCCTACCTCGTCAATTACCTGCCCGATGCGGATCCCGCCGCGCACCCGGAGCTGGCCGTGCTGGTGGACAGTGCGCTCGTCTACAACCGCGACTTCGTCGCCCCCACGCTGGAGCGCCGCGCCCCGGCGCCTAACGAGGCGGAGGCGCTGCGCGCGCTGGACGAGGCGCTGGCCACGCTGCCGGCCGACACCCCGGCGGAGGAGCTGCAGACGCTGGTCTACGAGATCGGCAAGCGTCCCGAATACGGCTTTGCCACCCTGCGCGACTGGTTCGGTGCGCTCTACGAGACGCTGCTGGGTTCGAGCCAGGGGCCGCGCATGGGCAGCTTCATCGCGCTGTACGGGATCGACGCCACGCGGCGCCTGATCGCAGACGCGCTGGCGCGGGCGTAGCGGGTCACGCCCAGCGGCGGGCGCGATACCATTTGGTGACGATATACTTGACCCCGCGCACGACCGGCAGTCCGGCATGCAGCGTAAGCGGGTTGGGCACCCCGTCGCGATCGGCATTGTTCCACGCCAGCAGCGCGCCGGGCTTGGGCTCGATCGACAGGCCGAGATGGGGAAAGGCGGTGTGGCCGCCTTCCTCGACCTTGTTGAGGAAACACATGCAGGTGAAGCTTCGTTGACCGCCGCGCGACCGTTCGGCCGCCCAATAGTCGGTGTTGGCCGGGAACCAGTCGGTGTGGGCCTGAAATTGCTGGCCCGGCAGGTAGCGCTGGCCCTGGACCGTCTCGCCGCGATCGGGTTCCATCCCCAACAGGTCGTCGATCCGCCGCTGGATCCGCCTGACGAACGGGTCGGCAGGGTCAGGATCGCCCGAATAGGAGGTGCGGTAGCCGCTCGCATAATCGGCGTCGAAGGCGCGGCTGGGGCGCGCCACCGCGTCGATCATCGCGATCAGCCGCGTGCATTCCTCGGGCGAGAGGAAGTCACCGACCGCGAACAGCTCGGCCCCGTCGCAGGGCAGGGCATAGACCGCCGGGTTGGCGGCCAGCCGCTCTCGCACTGCGTCGCCGATGCGCTTCAGGCGCCGGCGGTCGGGGTTCTGCGCCTCCTCCGGCACGGGAACGATGATGGGGGCATTGACCATGGCCGGACATTCCCAAACCCGCCGGTTCGTGGCAAGGCCTGCAATGGGTCGCACCACAGGCCGAGCGGAGGATGCGGATGGGGCAGGGAACACGATATTCGGTGGGAGCCATGCTGCTGCACTGGGCGATCGCCATCGCGGTGATCGTCAACTGGCGGATCGCCGCGTCGGCCGAGCAGCTTGAGGGTGCCGCCCGCAGCGCGGTGATGGCTGACCATTTTGCACTGGGGATCACGATCCTGGTGCTGACCGCGGCGCGAATCGCCTGGCGGCTGCTGCACCCGCCGCCGCCGCTGGCCGCGCATCTGCGGCCTTGGGAGCGGTGGCTGGCCAAGACCAGCCATGCGCTGTTCTACATCCTGCTGATCGCCCTGCCGATGCTCGGCTGGATCGCGATGTCGCTGCGCGGCGCGGCGATCGACGTGTGGGGCCTTGCCTGGCCGGTCCTGCCGGTCGGATCGGCGCCGGAGACGGCATCGACCCTGTTCGACATCCATGCCACGCTGGGCATCGCCATGCTGGTGCTGATCGTGCTGCACGTCGCAGGATCGTTGAAGCATACGCTGGGCGACCGGGACGGCAATCTGTGGCGGATGGTGCCGGGGATCGGCCGGCCGCGAGCCTGAGGGCCGGAGCCCTGCGCGCGCAAAAGCTCCCGATCCGGGCAGGATCGGGAGCTTCGCCCTGCCGGGCCACTCACACGGCAGAAGGCGAGCGGCGCATTACCAGAAGAAGTTGCGGATCATGTCGACCACCTCGCCCGAATAGGTGTCGACCAAAAGCACGTCATCGTAATAGCGGACCCAGCGATAGCTGCCATAGACCGCCGGCAGGCGATAGCGCCATGGATCGTTGATCCAGTAGCGACTGCCGAAGAACCCGGTGTCGAGCCGGTTGCCGATCGACAGGCCCCGATAGCTGTAGCCGCGATAGGGCGCGTAATAGCGGCCGGGCGAATAGAGCGAGCGGTGGGCGGTGCGGTAGCGTGACCAGTTGTAGCGGTTGTCGTGGCGCCAGTCGCGATCCCAGCGGCGCTGGTCGTGCCGGTAATCGCGACGGGCATCGCGATAGCTGCGATCATAGTCGCGCCCGTGGCGATTGTCGTAGCGAGCGCGATCGTTCCAGTTGCGGTTGTCCCGGTCATTGCGGCGGTCATGGTCGCGGCGGTCCCACTCGCGGCGCTGGGCGACCTGCGCTGCGCGGATATCGCCGCGCCGTTCCACCTGCGCAGCGGTGCGCTCGCTCTTCCGGTCGATCCGCGCGGCGCGCTGGTAATCGCCCTGACGAGCGGCCTGCCGGGCGGCGCGGTCGCCGCTCTGTTCGATGTGGGCGGCGCGCCCTTCGCTGCGGCGGTCGATCCGCTGGGCGCGCTGCTGCTGCTGGTGTTCGGCGGCGCGTTCGCCGCGGTTGCGCCACTGGCGATCCTCCCCGCCCTGCGCCGCGACCGGCGGTGCAGCCACAGCAAGGGCGAGGGCGGCAAGGCCACCGGCTTTCAGCAGTTTGGCGATGTTCATTGCAGCAACTCCCACGGTCCGATGCCGCCGAGTGGCTGCGGCCGATGCAAGCGTGCTAGCCGATTCGCGCTGTCCGTTCAGTGAACAAGCGTTTTAGCTTAACGTTCATGTGCAAGGCCGGTCAGCGCGACAGCTTCTTGTAGGCCAGCTTGGTCGGGCGGTCGGCCGCATCGCCCAGCCGGCGGCGCTTGTCCTCCTCGTAAGCGGCGAAGTTGCCTTCGAACCATTCGACATGGCTGTTGCCTTCAAAGGCCAGGATGTGGGTGGCGAGGCGATCGAGGAAGAAGCGGTCGTGGCTGATGACCACCGCGCAGCCGGCGAAGTTCTCGATCGCGTCCTCCAGTGCGCCCAGCGTCTCGACGTCGAGGTCGTTGGTCGGCTCGTCCAGCAGCAGCACGTTGCCGCCCGCCTTCAGCATCTTGGCCATGTGGACCCGGTTGCGCTCGCCGCCCGACAGTTTGCCGACGTTCTTCTGCTGGTCCTGCCCCTTGAAGTTGAACGCGCCGACATAGGCGCGGGTGCTCACATCCTGGCCGTTGACCTTCATGTAATCGAGCCCGTCGGAGATCTCCTCCCAGACGTTTTTCCTCGGGTCGAGATGGTCGCGGCTCTGGTCGACGAAGCCGAGCCGCACCGTCTCGCCGATCTCGATCGAGCCGGAATCGGGCTGTTCCTTGCCGGTGATGATCTTGAACAGAGTCGACTTGCCGGCGCCGTTGGGGCCGATCACGCCGACGATGCCGCCGGGCGGGAGCAGGAACGACAGATTCTCGAACAAGAGCTTGTCGCCATAGGCCTTGGAGATGCCCTTGGCCTCGATCACCTTGCCGCCCAGCCGCTCGGGCACCTGGATCACGATCTGCGCCTTGCCCGCGCGGCGGGTGTCCTGCGCGTCCTGCAATTGTTCGAACTTGCGGATGCGGGCCTTGCTCTTGGTCTGGCGCGCGGCCGGGGTCTGGCGGATCCACTCCAGCTCCTGCTGGATCGCCTTCTGTCGCCCGCTCTCCTCGCGCTCCTCCTGCGCCAGGCGCTTGGCCTTCTTCTCCAGATAGGTTGAGTAATTGCCTTCGTAGGGGAAATACTTGCTGCGATCGAGTTCGAGAATCCAGCCGACCACATTGTCGAGGAAATAGCGGTCGTGGGTGATCATCAGCACCGCGCCGGCATATTGCTTGAGATGGTTTTCCAGCCATTCGACGCTTTCGGCATCGAGGTGGTTGGTCGGCTCGTCCAGCAGCAGGATCGACGGCTTCTGGATCAGCAGCCGGGTGAGGGCGACGCGGCGCTTCTCACCGCCCGACAGCGTATCGACCGACCAGTCCGAGGGCGGGCAGCGCAGCGCCTCCATCGCGATCTCCAACTGGTTGTCGAGCGTCCAGCCGTCGACCGCGTCGATCTTCTCCTGAAGCTCGCCCATCTCCGCCATCAGCGCATCGAAATCGGCATCTTCGGGCGGATCGGCCATCAGGTTGCTGATCTCGTTGAAGCGGTCCACCAGATCGGCGGTCTCACGCGCGCCGTCCTTGACGTTCTCCAGCACATTCTTGGTCGGGTCCAGCTCCGGCTCCTGCGCCAGATAACCGACGCTGATGTTCTCGCCCGGCCAGGCCTCTCCGGTGTAATCGGTGTCGATGCCGGCCATGATCTTCATCAGCGTCGATTTGCCGACGCCATTGGGGCCGACGATGCCGATCTTCGCGCCCTGATAGAATTGCAGGTTGATGTCCGACAGCACCGGCTTGGGCGCGCCGGGGAAGGTTTTGGTCATGTTCTTCATGACATAGGCGTATTGGGCGGCCATCGCGGTTCCGTATGATCTGCAGGTCTGGGAGGATGCGCCGGCAGATAGGGGCTCGGCCCCGGCGCGGCAAGGCGCTTGGCGCGGGCGGGCGGCTGCTGTAGCGGCGCAGAGCGCGGGCGAAGGGGGCGCTCTCCGCGGCGCTGAGGTTTTTGTCCTCGCCCTACGGACCCGTTGGCGGGCCTGATGCGTTAGGCCGGGCGAGGCGAAGGGGACCGGCATGGAGCTGACGATTAATGGCGAGCGCCGCGCGTTCAACGGCGATCCGCGCCGCACCCTGCTCGATTTCCTGCGGCTCGATTGCGGGCTGACCGGCACCAAGAAGGGTTGCGACCACGGCCAGTGCGGGGCCTGCACGGTGCTGGTCAATGGCCAGCGGATCAATTCCTG
The DNA here is from genome assembly GCA_014359685.1 of Porphyrobacter sp. Taxonomy (GTDB): domain Bacteria; phylum Pseudomonadota; class Alphaproteobacteria; order Sphingomonadales; family Sphingomonadaceae; genus Croceibacterium. The sequence goes on from JACIYY010000381.1 coordinate 8,085, forward strand.
CCTGAGCCTGACGCTGATGCACGAGGGCGATACCATCACCACCATCGAGGGGGTGGGAACTCCCGATGCGCCCGATCCGCTGCAGACCGCCTTCGTTCGGCACGACGGATATCAGTGCGGCTATTGCACGCCGGGCCAGATCTGTTCCGCCAAGGGGATGCTGGCCGAGATCGCCGCCGGCTGGGCGAGCGCCGTGACCCGCGATCTGGAGGGCGAGGTGGTGCTGACGCGCGAGGAGCTGGCCGAGCGGATGAGCGGGAATCTGTGCCGCTGCGGCGCCTATTCGAACATCGTCGATGCGATCCTCGAAGTCGCCGGGGAGGCGCGGCCATGAGGCCGTTCGAATATCGCCGCGCCGAGGGCGTCGAGCAGGCCGGGGCGCTGGCGCTGGCGGGCGGGCGGCTGATCGCCGGGGGCACCAACCTGCTCGACCTGATGAAGCTGCAGGTGGAAACGCCGGCGCAGCTGGTCGATGTCAACCGCCTGCCGCTGCGGGAGATCGAGCCGCTCGCGGATGGCGGGCTGCGGATCGGCGCGCTGGTCTCGAACAGCGCCTGCGCCGCCGATCCGCGGGTGCGGGCTGGCTGGCCGCTGCTGGCGCGCGCGATCCTGGCGGGCGCGACCTTCCAGCTGCGCAACAAGGCGACCACCGCCGGCAATCTGTGCCAGCGGACTCGCTGCCATTATTTTTACAACCCCGATCAGCCCTGCAACAAGCGCGCGCCCGGCAGCGGCTGCGGCGCGCTGGGCGGCTTCAACCGCATCCACGCCATCCTCGGCGCCAGCGACCAGTGCATCGCCACCTATCCGGGCGACATGGCGGTGGCGCTGGCGGCGCTCGATGCGGCGGTGGTGATCGCCGCGCCCGACGGGTCGCAGCGCAGCGTGCCGGTGCGCGGCTTCCACCGCCTGCCGGGCGACACGCCGGAGAAGGACAATGTGCTTGAACCCGGCGAGGTGATCCTCGCCGTCACGCTGCCCCCGCCGGCGGGCGGCACCCAGCTCTACCGCAAGGTCCGCGAGCGCTCCTCCTACGCCTTTGCGCTGGTGTCGGTGGCGGCGGCGGTGCGGATGGAGGGAGGGCGCATCGCTCAGGCGAGCCTCGCCTTCGGGGCGCTGGCGCACAGGCCGTGGCGCGATCCGCGCGTCGATGCGCTGCTGACCGGCGCCCGGCCCGGTGACGCGCTGTTCGCCGAGGCAGCGGACCTGCTGCTGGAGGGCGCGCAGGGCCGTGGCCACAACGACTTCAAGATCCCGCTGACCCGCCGCACTCTCGTTGCCGTGCTGCGCGAGGCGACCGGGACGCAACCGGGAGACCAGGCGTGACCCAGTCGCTGACGATGGACCAGCCGGACGAGCGCAACCGGCTCGACCACACAGCGCAAGGGGTGATTGGCCTCCCGCTCGACCGGCCCGACGGCGTCGCCAAGGTGACGGGCACTGCGCCCTATGCGGCCGAACATCGCTTCGACAATTGCCTCGAAGGGGTGCTCGTCACCGCGACCATCGCCCGGGGCGAGGTGACCGCGCTGGACGAGGCGGCGGTGCTGGCGATGCCGGGCGTGGTGGCGGTGATCTGCGACGAGCGGATGATCGCGCAACCGGCGCAGGGCCGGGCGGGCAAGGCGCCGCGCCAGAACGTGCGCGAGATCCACTATTACGGCCAGCCGATCGCGCTGGTGGTGGCCGAGACGTTCGAGCAGGCGCGCGATGCGGCCAGGCACCTGCGCGTCACCTATCGCGCCGACCGGGTCGATGACGCGCTGCTCGATCCCGCGCAGGCGCAGGACTGGCAGCCGGCCGGCAAGCCGCTGCGGCAGGGCGATCTCGACCATGCGATGGCCGAGGCGGCGCACAGCGTGGACGTGACCATCACCACAGAAGGGCACGCCAGCGCGGCGATGGAACCGCACGCCGCCATTGCCCAGTGGGACGGGGAGCGCCTGACGCTCCATGCGTCGCTGCAGATGCTGCGCTTCAACCTGGACGAGCTGGCCGACGCGATCGGGATGGACCCGGCCAAGGTCCGGCTGCTGTCCCCCTATGTCGGCGGCGGGTTCGGGTCGAAGCTGGG
>JACIYY010000382.1 GCA_014359685.1 Porphyrobacter sp.
ATGCCGGGCCTCCGATGACAGAAGCGGGTAGGATGCTTCTGTTCGTTATGCGAGCCGGGGAAGTGGTGTGTCACCACGACGACGCCGGCGCATAGCTACACCAACTGCGCCAAAACCGATGAGCATCATTGCCCAGGTACTCGGCTCCGGAACTGCGCCCATCGGGGGGATCGACAGGCACCCCGGCGACGGTGATGCCGCTGAACGCCATGCCACTGTCAAAGATGTTGTCGGCCCAGTTGGTGACGCCGAAACCGAGAACGTAACTTCCTGCATCTGCGATTTCATACGTAGAGCTAATCCACCCTGTGTAGCCGCAACCCGCGCTGTAGCAGTCACCGGAGTACCCACCGAGCGGACTCCACAATGGACCTCCCGAAATAATCGGGACAGACGCGGGGCTGAGGGTCGCTTCGACGCCAGGAAGGTCTTGCCCAGGAACAATGGTTCCGAAGGGCTTCGTCCTCGCGGTAAACAGAATCGCAACGGAGTCGAGACTTCCCGTGAGCAGCGCAGCCCACGAGTAATCAGCGAAACCGGAGCCATCGGACGTGATGTAGTTGAACGAAAAGTCGAGGGCGTCGCCAGCGGCCGCGGTGAACACAGATGTGGTGTATGTGGAGCCGTTTGTTCCTCCCTCACCGGCAAGCTGTCCCGCGCCGGGTGCGCCTCCGCTCGTCGTGACGTACGAATAAGTGGTTCCACCAGGTGGCGCCGTCACTACACCGTCCGGACCCGACGTTCCGCAGGTGCCAACGCACGTTTGCGAATAGGCGGGAGCGGCGACACAACAGAGTAATGCTGCGAGAAAATAATTTTTCATCTTCCCCTCCGACTCTTGGTTAACATCACATAGCACGAGTCTCAGCCGCCACCATTACGATTTCAGTGTCGGATCGGACGCAACGCGAACATCACGACGTAGGGACACCCTCGCAGCACGCCCGTAGTCGTTGATGTCGGCTTTGGGCGGTTTGGGACATTGGCGACGATCTCATCACACCGGCTCGGCTCGGCCGAATGAATGGCAGATCGTGGGACAAGCTAGCCCGATCTATGGGTCGGTTAATCCCATGAAATCGCCCCTCGCACTGTGTCGGAACCCTGTCTCCTCGACCCTCCACGTGCGAAGCTGGAGATGCCGGCAAAGGCTCGCCCGCTCCGGTTCAGATGTCCGGCAGGTGTTCCAGCAGCCTGTCGGGGGTCATCGGGAAATGCGTCACCCGTACGCCGCAGGCGTGGCGGATGGCGTTGCTGATCGCGCCGGCGGCGCCGCAGATGCCCAGCTCGCCCACGCCCTTGGCCTGGAGCGGGCTGGCGGCGGGGTCGCTTTCGTCGACCAGCAGCACCTCCAGATGCGGCACGTCGCGGTTGACCGGCAGATGGTATTCGGCGAGGTCGGGGTTGACGATGTGGCCGTCGCGCGGATCGAACACCAGATCCTCGGTCAGCGCGGCGCCGATGCCCCACACCATCCCGCCCATGCATTGCGAGCTGGCGGTCTTGCGGTTCAGCACCCGGCCGATCCCGAAGGCGCCGATCATCCGCCGCATCCGGGTCTCGCCGGTATAGGCATTGACCGCCAGTTCGCAGAAAAACGCACCATAGGTCGCCTGCGAGAAGGTCTGCCGGACCTTGCCCGGCGTGAAGCTGCCGACCTGCTCGATGGCCGAGCCGTCCAGCAGCTCGGTCAATGCGCGGCGCCGGTTGCCGGCGATGGCGAACCCGTCCTTCAGCGTCAGCTCCTGCTCCGGACAGCCGAACCGGTCGGCAATCTCGCGGCGGATCCCCTCGCAAGCCAGCATCACCGCCGATCCGGTCGAGGGCGCGCCGAAGCTCCCGCCCGAGCCCGAGCCCTTGGGGAAATCGGAATCGCCCAGCCGCACCAGCACGTCGACGGGATCGAGGCCCAGCATCTCCCCGGCAATCTGGCCGAGGATGGCATAGGTGCCGGTGCCGATGTCGGTCATGTCGCTCTCGACCACCGCGGTGCCGTCGGGCAGCAGCCGGACCCGCGCCTCCGCCACCTCCATGAAGTGCGCCCGCGCCGCGCTGGCCATGCCGGTGCCGATCCACCACTCGCCCTCGCGCCGTCGTGCGGGGCGGCGGTCGCTGCCGTCCCATCCGAACGCCTCGGCGCCGGCGCGCAGGCACTCGGCCAGCTTGCGGCTGCCGAAGGGGCGGCCGTCGGCAGGATGCACCTCGGGGATGTTGCGCAGCCGCAATTCGAGCGGGTCGATCCCGATCCGGTTGGCGAGTTCGTCCATCGCCACCTCGACCGCCTGCATCCCCACCGCCTCCCCCGGCGCGCGAACCGATCCGGCGGTGACCCGGTGGAGCGGCGCGAGGTCGAGCGTCAGCGTGCGGTTCGCGCCGGCATAGAGGAACTGGCTGGCCTGCAGCACCGGCTCGGCAAAGGATTCTCCGGGCAGGTTGGTGACCCGTCCCTCGTGCCCGAAACCGGTCAGCCGCCCGTCGCGGTCGGCGGCCAGGCGCACGCGCTGCACCGTCTCCGACCGGCGGATGATGCACTGGAACACCTGCTGGCGCAGCATCACGACGCGGACCGGGCGGTTGAGCTGCAGGGCGGCGATCGCCGCCGCCACGCATTCGGGGCTGATGCCCAGCTTCGACCCGAACCCGCCGCCGACATAGGGGGACTGCAGCCGGACCT
>JACIYY010000383.1 GCA_014359685.1 Porphyrobacter sp.
GGTGTTGCTCGACTGGTTGGGCGGCCCGGCCGATCCCGATTTCATCGACTGGCTGGCGGTCGACCGGGCCGAGGCCCGCGAGTACGATGTCGGGCTGCACCGCCGCTTCCTGGACCCGATGAAGCCCTTCGCCAAGGTGGTGCTGGAGCCGGCGCATGGGGTGATGCTGACCAGCGCGACGCTGTGCCCGGCCGGGCCGGAGGGGGAGGACTGGGAGGCGGCGATCGCCCGGTCAGGAGCGCAGCATCTCGACCTCGCGCCGCTGCTCGCCTCCTCTCCCAGCCCGTTCGACTATGCCGCCAGCGCCGAGGTACTGATCGTCACCGATGTGAAGAAGGGCGACCTGCCGGCGCTGGCCGGCGCCTATGGCCGGATCATCGAGGCGAGCGGCGGCGGCGTGCTGGGGCTATTCACCGCGATCCGCCGCTTGCGGGCGGTCCATGCGCGGATCGCCGACCGGCTCGCCCGGTCCGGCCTGCCGCTTTATGCCCAGCACGTCGATCCGATCGACACCGGCACGCTCGTCGACATCTTCCGCGACGATGCCTGTTCCAGTCTGCTGGGCACCGATGCCCTGCGCGACGGGGTCGATGTGCCGGGCGAATCGCTGCGTTGCGTGGTGATGGAGCAGGTGCCGTGGCCCAAGCCGACGATCCTGCACCGCGCCCGCCGGGCGGTTGGCGGCGGGTCCGCCTATGACGACCGGCTGGTCCGCACGCGGCTGGCGCAGGCCTTCGGGCGGCTGATCCGATCGAGCGAGGATCGCGGGCACTTCGTCGTCCTGTCCTCCGCCTTCCCGTCGCGGCTGCTCGGTGCCTTTCCCGCCGGGACACCGGTGGTTCGCCTGACGCTCTTGGAGGCTTTACAACGGATCGGCGGCGGTGTTTCAGTGCCAGCGGCCGGAGCGGCTTCAGAACAAGGAATGCGGGTGAGGTGAGACGGCTGGGCCTGCTTCGTCACGCGAAGTCCGATTGGGACGACCTGACGCTGCGCGATTTCGACCGCGGGCTGAACCGACGCGGCCGGCTGGGCGCGTCGCTGATGGGGCAGCATATCCGCGATTACGGTACCGAATGGTCGCTGATCCTGGCCAGCCCGGCAGAGCGCGTGCGGCGGACTCTGGAGGCGAGCGGCCTGCCCTTTCCGGTCCGCTGGGAGGAGAGCGCCTACCTCGCCACCAGCGGGACTCGATGGATCTGCTGCGTGGTCTTGAACCCGATCCGCCAAGCGTGCTGCTGGTCG
>JACIYY010000384.1 GCA_014359685.1 Porphyrobacter sp.
TTTACAGATTCCTCATCGTCGCAGCAGCGATCGTCACCGCGCCGCCTCGCTCTGCGGCGAGGCGTGGTGCGGGCGCAGCGAGCCGTCGTCATGGCCGGAGGTGGGCACCGGCAGCTGCGCCGGGTTGGCGTCGATTTCGCCGCCCTCATTGCCGGGGATGGCGTCGAAAAAGGCGCCGATCGCCGCTTCCAGCTCGGCGATCTGGAAGGGCTGGCCGCTGGTCTTGGTCAGGCTCTGGGCGTCGATCAGCAGCTGGTCGCGCAGCACGGTCTTGAACTGGCCGGTGTTCATTTCCGGCACCAGCACATGGTCGAAGCCGGCCAGCAGCGCGCCGAGATTTTTGGGCAGCGGCCAGATGTGGCGGACATGGATGTGGCTGACCCGCCGGCCCTTGTCGCGCCAGCGCCGCACCGCCTGGCGGATCGGGCCGTAGGTGCTGCCCCAGCCGACCACCGCCAGCTCGCCCGTGGTCTCGCCCACCGCGACCTCCTGGTCGGGCACCTCGATGCCCAGCACCTTGGCGGAGCGGGCGTCGGTCATCGCCTGGTGGTTGCCGGGCGAATAGTCGATATTGCCGGTCTCGACATGCTTCTCGATCCCGCCGATGCGGTGCATCAGGCCCGGCGTGCCGGGCTTGATCCACGGCCGCGCGCCCTTGTCGTCGCGGCGATAGGGCAGCAGCGTCTCGCCGCCATCGGCATTCTTGTGGTCGAGGAAGCGGACCGGGAACGGCTCGTAGCCCGCCGGGTCAGGCACCTTCCACGGTTCGGCCGCATTGGCGATATAGCCATCGGTCAGCAGCATCACCGGGGTCATGTAGCGGGTCGCGATCCGGCACGCCTCGATCGCCACCTCGAAGGCGTCGCCGGGGCTGCGTGCGGCGATCACCGGCATCGGCGCATCGCCGTTGCGGCCATAGACCGCCTGATAGAGGTCCGATTGCTCGGTCTTGGTCGGCAGGCCCGTGGACGGCCCGCCACGCTGCGAGTTGACGATCACCAGCGGCAGCTCGACCATGATCGCCAGCCCCATCGCCTCCCCCTTCAGGGCGATGCCGGGGCCGCTCGACGAGGTGACCCCCAGCTGGCCGGCATAGGAGGCGCCGATCGCCGCGCAGATCGCGGCGATCTCGTCCTCGGCCTGGAAGGTGGTGACGCGAAACTCCTTGAGGCGGGCGAGGTGGTGCAGGATCGCGCTGGCCGGCGTGATCGGATAGCCGCCGAAGAACAGCGGCAGCTCGGCCAGCTGCGCGCCCGCGACCAGTCCCAGCGACACCGCCTCCGCGCCGGTGATGGTGCGATAGAGGCCCGGCTCCTGCTCCGCCGGGGGCAGATAGGTGCGCTTCAGCGGGCCGCTGATCTCCGCCGTCTCGCCGTAGGCGTGGCCGGCGTTGAGCGCGGCGATATTGGCATCGGCCAGCTGCGGCTTGGCACGGAACTTGGCCTTCAGCCAGTCGATGATCGGCTGCCGGTCGCGGTCGAACATCCACAGCGCAAGGCCCAGAGTCCACATGTTCTTGGACCGGAGCGCGTCCTTGTTGCCAAGGCCGAAGGGCTTGACCGCCTCCACCGTCAGCGCGCTGATGTCGAAGGCCAGAACGTCCCACTTGGCCAGGCTGCCATCCTCCAGCGGGCTGGTGTCGTATCTGGCCTTGTCGAGATTGCGCCGGGTGAACTCGCCGGTGTCGATGATGACCAGACCGCCCGGCTTCAGCGCCGGCAGGTTGGTCTTCAGTGCCGCCGGGTTCATCGCCACCAGCACGTCGGGCGCATCGCCGGCGGTGCTGATCTGGCGGCTGCCGAAATTGATCTGGAAGGCGCTGACGCCGAACAAGGTGCCCTGCGGCGCGCGGATCTCGGCCGGGAAATCGGGGAAGGTCGCCAGATCGTTGCCGGCCAGCGCGGTGGACAGGGTGAACTGCCCGCCGGTCAGCTGCATCCCGTCGCCGCTGTCGCCCGCGAAGCGGACCACCACGCTGTCGGGGGATTGCCGGGTGTCCGGCCGCTCGGCCGCTTGGGTTGCCATGGTGTCGATCCTGCGGGCGCGGTCGCGCGCCTCTCCTGTGCGGGCCACGGCGCGATGCCGAGTCTCGCCACGCCAGCTAGGGTCCCCCGGGGCCGCCCACAATCAAGTTTTTCTGTCCGCCCGGCAATGGCCGCGCGCGTCTCGATGCTGGCAAAGCGCGCCGGGCTGCCCTAGCAGGCGGCGATGGTGGAGCGCGACGCATTGCAATACCGCCCCTGCGTGGGGGTGATGCTGGTCAATGGCGAGGGCAAGGCCTTCGTCGGCCAGCGCATCGACAACAAGGAGGGCGACCGCTGGCAGATGCCGCAGGGAGGCGTCGATCCGGGCGAACCGCTCGACGCGGCGATGCTGCGGGAGCTGGCGGAAGAGACCGGCGCGCGCCCCGAACACCTCCGCGTCCTCGCCCGGCTGGAGCAGGAGCTGTTCTATGACCTGCCGCCCGAACTCCAGGGCAGATTGTGGGGCGGCCGCTACAAGGGCCAG
>JACIYY010000385.1 GCA_014359685.1 Porphyrobacter sp.
TATCATGTGGCGGGCGCGGTCGGCGTGATGATGGCGCGGGTGATGGGCGTGCCCGCGCAGGATTCCGAGACGCTCGACCGCGCCTGCGACATGGGCCTCGCCTTCCAGCTCAACAACATCGCCCGGGACTTGGGCGAGGACGACGCGGCGGGGCGATGCTACCTGCCGGTCGAATGGCTGGCCGAGGCCGGCATCCCGCCCGGCCAGCACATGAAGCCCCGCTTTCGCCCGCAGCTGGTCGCCATGGTCGCGCGGCTGCTCGATCTTGCGGAGGAGCACGAGGCGGCAGCGCGCCAGGGCGCCCGCGCGCTGCGCTTCCGGCAGCGCTGGGCCGTGCTGGCGGCCGCCAACATCTACGGAGCGATCGGCCGCGCGGTGCGCGCGCGGGGCGAACGGGCGTGGGATCACCGGGTGCGGACCAGCGCGCTCGCCAAGCTCGGCCACATGCTCGGTGCGCTTCGCGAGGCGCTGCGCCGCCCGGCCGAGCCTGCCGCGATGCCGCGCTGGACCCGGGGGGAGATTCTCGTGGCGGTGCGGATGGCCGGCCCGATCGCCCCCAACCCCACGACCCCGCTGCCCGACGAGGGCGTGGTCGGCCCTCCGTCCCCTGCCCGCTAGGCGGAGGGCCGCGCCGGCGGCGGGTGCAGACGGCGGAACAGCCGCCCCCGCTCGCTGAACGACACCAGCAGCAGCGCCAGCACGCTCGTGGTCAGCAGCGACAGCGCGAAGGGCCGAGCCGTGCCGTCGAAGGCCTGGCCGATCGCCAGTCCGATCAACGCCGCGCCGAAGGTGCGGAAGAAGGCCTGAACGCCGCTCGCCGCACCGGCGATATCGGCAAAGGGCTGCATCGCGATCGAGCTGAAATTGGCGCCCAGGAACCCCAGCAGCCCCAGATTGCAGGCCATCAGCGGCAGGAACACCGCCAGTTCGCCGGGGTGGCGATAGGCGGCCCACACTTGCGCCGCGCTGACCAGGATGAAGGCGAATACGCCGGTATGGCTGACCCGCCGGGCGCCGAAGCGCTGGACGATGCGTGAATTGACGATGTTGGACACCATCATGACCGCCGCGGTCGCGCCGAACATCAGCGGAAACCACTCGCCGGCCCCGAAATGCTCGCCGAGCAATTGCTGGGCGGAGGTGACGTAGCCGAACACGCCGCCCATCGTCAACGCGCTCGCAATGACGTAGCCGATGGCGCCGCGATGGAGCAGGCCGCGACCCATGTTGCCGACGATCGCGCCCAGGTCCAGCCTCTGCCGGTGCGACGGATCGAGCGTTTCGGGCAGCCGCGCCCAGACCCACAGCGCCGCCCCCGTCGCAACCGCTCCCAGCAGCGCGAAGATCCAGCGCCACCCGGCGACCAGCATCACGCCCTGTCCCAAGCCGGGGGCGATGATCGGGATGGTGATGAACACGGCCGTCGCCATGCTCATCAACCGCGCCATCCGGTCGCCGTCATAGCGGTCGCGGATGATCGCCGCCGGCACCACCACCAGCGCCGAGCAGGCCAGCCCCTGCGCCGCGCGCGCCACCAGCAGCCAGTCGAAATCGCTGATGAACATCATCACCGCCGACAGCACCGCATAGGCCGCCAGCGCACCCAGCAGGACCCGCCGTCGGCCGAACCGGTCGGCGAGGGCCCCCGGCACCAGCGAGCCGATGCCGCTGGCGAGCAGGAACACCGCCACCACCAGCTGACGCCGGTTGCCCTCCGCCCCGCCAAGATCGGCCGCGATGTCGTTGAGCGCCGGCAGCATCGCGTCGATCGCCAGCGCGGTGAGGCTCATCAGCAGGGCGACCATCAGCACCAGCTCGCGCTCCCCCATACTCATCTGGTCGTGCGAGATTGCGGATGTGGCCATCGCGCGGCCGTAGCCGGGTGATGCAGTGCGGTAAACACATGCCGGGGCATAGTGCCCCGTGCCCCGCGGCCCGGCCAGCCGGCCGACCACGGGCCGCACCCGTTGCGGCCGTCGCCGGGCGAGTGCCACGCCCCGCCGCTGCGGGACCGGCGACGAGCAGCACCCGGCCGGGATCGCCACGGGCGATGATGCCGACGCCGAACCGGCTCCAGGGCAGCGGCGCCGGAATCGCGCCGATCAGCTGCGCCACGTCAGGCGAAGCAGATCACCGGCTGGCGTGCCGCGCGTAGCAATCGGGCGACCGGCAGGTCGTTGTCGCCCGCCATCGCGCGTTGGAACAGCGCGCGCTTGTCCTCCCCCCGGATCACGAACAGCACACAATCGCTGTCGAGCAGCGCTGGAATGGTCAGGGTCACGCGCTCGAACGGCGCCTCGGGCGGCAGCGGGTCGGGGGTCAGGCGGCGGACGCGCGCCGGGTCGTCGGCGCGCGGGTCGCCGGAGGGGAACAGCGAGGCGATGTGGCCATCGCTGCCCATGCCAAGCCAGGTCAGCGCGAAATGGGGGATCGCCTCCCTCTCCGAAAGGCGAGCGACCTCGGCGCCGAGCGGCGCCAGCAGGCGCCGCAGCATCCCTTCGTTGCTGGCCGGATGCGACGGCGGCACCGCGCGGTCGTCGCCCGGCCAGACGCTGATCCGCCGCCAGTCGAGCGGCGGTGCATCCGGCAGGGCGGCCAGCGCGCGCAGGATCGGCGGCGGGGTCGACCCGCCCGGCAGGCACACCGCCACCCGCGCGTCGGTGGCAGCCAGCGCCTCGTGCAGCCGGCGATGCAGCCAGCGGGCGACCTGCCCGTCATCGGCGCCTGCGATCAGATCGACATCGGCCATCGGTGCGCGCGTCCCTGCGACTGGACGGGCGCGCTCTACTTCAGCGTCTGGGTCAGGAACCAGACCCGCTCTTCGGCCTGGTCGATCCAGTCATCGACCATGCCGTTGGTGGCATGGTCGCCCGCTTCCTCCGATGCGTCCTTCACCGCGCGCAGCCGGTCCAGCAGGGTGAGGTTGTCGGCCTTCAGCTCCGCCACCATCGCCTCGGCATCGAGCGCGGTGTCGTCCTGGTCGGCGATGGCGGTGCTGCGCGTGACGGAACCAAGCGATGTCTGCGTCTCCGCGCCGTTCTTGCGCACCCGTTCGCCGATGGTGTCGACCAGGGCGATCAGCTGCTTGGCCTGCTCGTCGAACAGCAGGTGCAGATCGCGGAACCGCGGCCCGGCGACGTGCCAGTGGAAGTTCTTGGTCTTGAGATACAGCGCCAGGTGATCCGCCAGCGCGCCGTTCAGGGCCTCCACCAGCTGCACCTTCGAATTGTCCCCTGCCTTGGTCATCATGCCGTTCCCCTGTGTATGAGCTGTTCGGCCCAATAACGGCGGGCGGCGGCGTCGGTTTCACGGCCTTTCGCGGATGCGCTGATCGACTCGTCCGATCAGCGGCCCGGAATCCCGGCATCGCAGGCTGACATGTTGGAATTCCAACATTGGAAATGCTGGAAGGGTCGGCCCAATGAGCACCTAAACCCTTGAAAACGCTGGAGCGGGCGAAGGGAATCGAACCCTCGTCGTAAGCTTGGGAAGCTTCTGCTCTACCATTGAGCTACGCCCGCATTCCTGCGATGCCGCCGATTGGCATGGCGATGCGGCTGCGGTCAACCACAGAACGACGGCGCGCCGGCGATACCCCACGCGATGGCTGCGGAAAAACGATGCGGCGCCCACGCGTTCGGGCCATACGGGCCGATCAGGAGGATCATCACGATGCGGCTGGCAGGCAGCTCTGCAATGGGGACGATCGGCGCGCTGCTGGCGCTTGGCGCCTGCGATGCAGGGCCGGCCGAAGATCAGGCGCCGGATGCAGCGGCGACACGCGCGGCAACAGGGGCGGCGAGCGATAGTGCCGGCACCGCTGGCCCGGCGCGCCCCGCCGACGAGACCATCCCCGCCGCGCTGCGCGGCCGCTGGGGCCTGGTCCCGGCCGATTGCGAGCCCGGCCGGCCCGATGCCAAGGGGCTGCTGGTGATCGGTCCGACCACGCTGGAATTCTACGAATCGGTGGGCACGCTGGAGGATATCGAGGCGGCGACGACAGATTCGTTGCGCGCCGATTTCGCCTTCACCGGAGAGGGCATGGAATGGCAGCGCGACCTGCTGCTGCGGGTCGAAGATGGCGGCGCGGCGCTGGTGCGGCGCGAATATGGCCCCGACGCCGCGCCCGAGCCATTCCGCTATGCCCGCTGCCGGGGAGAGGCCTGATGGAAACGCCTGTGATCGCCGTCGCCGGCGCGCTGCTGGCGCTGGCCGGCTGCACCGCAGGACAGCCGGCGCCGGGCGGGTCGGCGGATGCAGCGCCGTCTGAGGTGGCGGGGACCTGCGATGCCGCCCCGGCGCAACCGATGGTCGGCACACTGGTCGGCGCCGAGGCCGGCGCCAGGCTGCTGGCGCTGACCGGAGCGCGAACGCTGCGCTGGGCGCCGCCGGACAGCGCGCTGACGATGGATTTCCGGCCCGAGCGCTTGACCGTGTCCTATGACCGCTCCATGCGGATCACGCGGATCGTCTGCGGCTGAGGCGGTCGCCGGACCGGAGAGCGAAGCCCATGATGCGCCACCTGCCGATGCTGGCCGCCCTGCCCGCGCTCGCCAGCAGCGGCAATCCCGCCGCCTGCGTGGAGAATCGCTGATGCCGGCCGCTTCCGGCGAGGTGATCGCGGCGCGCACCGGCGCGGTCGGGCACCTGTCGCTCGACCGTCCGCGCGCGCTCAATGCACTGACCACGAAGATGTGCGAGGCCATCATCGCCGCTCTGGTACAATGGCGCGGGGCCCATGGCGTCGAGGCGGTGATCATCGACCACGCGCCGACCCGGCCGGGGGCCGAGCGCCCTGCGCGCGGCTTTTGCGCCGGGGGCGACGTGGCGATGGTGCGCGCATCGGTGCAGGCGGATGGCGGCGCCGCAGGGCGCGCCTTCTTTCACACCGAATACCGGATGAACCACCTGCTGTTCACCGCGCCGCAGATCACGGTGGCGTTCATGGACGGGGTGACGATGGGCGGCGGAGTCGGGCTGGCGCTGCCGTGCCGCTACCGCGTCGCCACCGAGAACACGGTGCTGGCCATGCCCGAAGGGGCGATCGGGCTGTTCCCCGATGTCGGCGCCGGCTGGTACCTGCCGCGCCTGCCCGGCCGCATTGGGCAATTCCTCGTCTTGACTGGCGCCCGGCTGGACGGGGCAGAGTGCCTGTGGGCCGGGTTTGCCACCCATTACCTGCCGGCCGACCGGATCGAGGAGGCGAAGGCTGCGATCGCGCGCGAGCCCCGGGCGGTGGAGGCGGTGCTGGATGCGCTGGCGGTCGAACCATCGCCCGCACGGCTGGCCGGCAATGCCGAGGCGATCGACCGGCTGTTCGTCTCAGACCGGCTGGAAGACATTCTGGCGGCGCTCCGCAGCGATGGCGGGGCATGGGCGGCCAGCGAGCTGGCGGCGGTGACCGCCAAGTGCCCGACCACCGCCAAGGTCACGCTGCGGCTGCTGGCGCAGCGCCGACCCGACTTCGCCGCCGAGATGGCGCTGGAATATGCCATCGCCTGCCGGATGATCCTGCGCCACGATTTCCTTGACGGCGTGCGCGCGGTGCTGATCGACAAGGACCACGCGCCCCGCTGGGACCCCGCCACGCCCGAGGGGGTGACCGAAGCGATGCTGGACGCGATCTTTGCCCCGTTGCCCGAGGCCGAGCGATGGACACCGCATCCGGCAGCGGCGGTGGCAGCTAGGCCGGGGTAAAGAAAAACTCCCCCGCGCGCGGATTGCCTGTGGCGAAGGTTAGGCTAGTTGCACCCGATATGCCGGCCCTAACCCATCTTCAGCGGCTTGAAGCCGAAAGCATTCATATCCTGCGCGAGGTGGTTGCCGAGGTGCAGCGCCCGGTGATGCTCTATTCGGTGGGCAAGGACAGCGCGGTGATGCT
>JACIYY010000039.1 GCA_014359685.1 Porphyrobacter sp.
AGCCTCACTCGTCCCCGGCCGACCTTGCGAAAGCGGGCGCAAATGCGACGCTCGCCCTCGGCACCTCGCCGGCCAGCGACAGCACCTGGAAATAGGGCGACAGCGGCCCGATAATCGCCAGTGGCCAGCGCTGGCTGAAGCCAAAGCGGCTATGATAGCCGGGATCGCCCACCAGCACGATGCCCTTGGCGCCGGCTGCGCTGAGGTGCTCGATCCCCGCTTGCACCAGCGCACGGCCGATGCCCTGCCCCTGCCGCCACGGCGCGACCGACATCGGGCCGAGCACAAACCACCCTTGCGCGCCCGTGGACAGGATCGCCGGCGAGAACGCCGCATGGCCGACGATGCCGTCATCCTCCTCGGCGACCAGCGACAGGACCAGATCGCCGTCGGCGCGCAGCGCGGCGACGATCTGGGGTTCTTCCCCCTGGCTGTCTGAATCGTTGGCGAAGGCGGTGGCGACGACCGCCTCGATCGCCGCCTCATCGCCCGGTCGCTCTTCGCGCACGGTCCAATGGCTCACAACGGTCCAATGGCTCACAGGTGCCCGCTCACAGCAGGTGCCCCGCCGCATCGCGTTTGGTCGCCAGATAGCGCGCATTGTGGGGATTGGCCGGCAGGCTGTGCGGCACGCGCTGCGCCACCTGCACACCTGCGAGCGTCAGCGCGGCGACCTTTTCGGGGTTGTTGGTCATCAGCCGCACGATGGGCGCATTCAACAGCACCAGCATCCGGGCCGCAACCGGAAAATCGCGCGCGTCGACAGGCAGCCCCAGCCGGCGGTTGGCCTCCAGCGTGTCGAAGCCCTGATCCTGCAGGCGATAGGCCTTCAGCTTGTTGACCAGACCGATCCCGCGCCCCTCCTGCCGCAGATAGAGCAGCACCCCCCAGCCGCCGGCCTGTGCCTCCGCCGCCATCGCGTGCAGCGCGGCGTCGAGCTGGGGCCCGCAATCGCAGCGCAGGCTGCCCAGAATGTCGCCGGTCAGGCATTCGGAATGCAGCCGCACCAGCGGCACCCGCTCGCCCGACTGGCGGCCGAGGATCAGCGCGGCGTGCTCGCGCAGGTCGTCGGGGCTGCGGAAGATGACGATCTCCCCCTCCTCGCAGGCCGCCACCGGCAGGCGCGCGCGGGTGGCGATGGTCAGCGTGATGGGGTCGGACAGCGCCGCGACATCGCCCGCGCACAGCGGCACCGCCTCCGCCGCCGGCTCGGGCGCCACCAGGAAGGCGGGCAGGATCCCCGCGATCCGCGCCAGCTCCATCGCCGCTGCCGCCTGCGCCCGCCAGGCCAGCGGCTCGGCCAGGAACGGCCCCTTCATCGGCGTGGCGAGGTCCAGCGACGGGTCGGCGATGGCCCGCGCGGCGGCCAGGTCGAGCGGATCGGCCGCGCGCACCAGCACCGCCGCGTCGGGGTCGGCGGCCTCGCGCTGGTTGGCGAGCTTCAGCGTCGCCGCCCGCGCGCCGGAGATCAGCGCCTGCCGCGCCCGCGCCGCGCCGCCGGGGGCGGTCTCGATCGGCAGCAGCACCGGCGCGCCCTCGATCGCCAGTGGCCAGCCATGGCGCAACGCATCGACAGCCTGCGCCGCCCGCCGCGCTGGAGAGGGTGGGGGAGATGGTAGGGGAGAGGCCGACGGCGCGCTCAGAGCTCGAAATCCGTCACCAGCGGCACGTGGTCGGACGGCCGCTCCCAGTCGCGCGCCGCCTCCAGCACCCGGTGCCCGCGCGCCTGCCGGGCGAGCTCGGGCGAGGCCCACATATGGTCGAGGCGGCGCCCGCGATCGTTCCTGCGCCAGTCGGGCGAGCGGTAGCTCCACCACGAGAAGTAGCGCTCCGGCGCCAGGATGTGCGCGCGCCCCAGGTCGCTCCAGCCATGGGCATCGCGGAACCGCTCCAGCGCCGCCACCTCGACCGGCGTGTGGCTGACCACCTTCAACAGCTGCTTGTGGCTCCACACGTCGCATTCAAGCGGGGCGATGTTGAAATCGCCGACGATCAGCGTCGGCCGGTCGATCGCGCCGGCCCAGCGGGTCATCCGCTCGACGAAATCCAGCTTCTGCCCGAACTTGGCGTTGACCGTCCGATCGGGCACGTCGCCGCCGGCCGGCACATAGACGTTCTCCACCACCACCCCCTGCCCGCGCCCGAGCAGCTCGACCCCGACATGGCGCGCCTCGCCATTGTCCTGCCAGTCGTGCCGCGACAGCTCGCGCAGCGGGATGCGGCTGACCGTGGCGACGCCGTGATAGCCTTTCTGCCCGTGGACCACCTGGTGGACGTAGCCGAGCGCAGCCAGCGCCCGGGCCGGGAAGCTCTGGTCGATGGTCTTGATCTCCTGCAGGCACAGCACGTCCGGCCGCTCCTCGTGCAGCAGGCGCTCGACCAGCGGCAGGCGGAGGCGGACCGAATTGATGTTCCAGGTGACGATGGTGACCATGCGGGGGCCCTAGAGGCAGGCTCGCCGTGCGACAACCGCGCGCTGGCAGCGCTGTCCGAGGGCGGGGGCAGCGGCGGGCACGAAAAACCCCCGCCCCGGGGGCAAGTGGGGCGGGGGTTCCTCTTGAGCGTTCGTCACGCTTGCACAAGACCGCGCTGCGGACGGCAGGGCAACAGGGGGGAAACCCGCCCTCCACGCGATCTTGCTGCGCCGGTCTAGGAAGATGCGGCTTTCGGGCCGATGAATGGCACCAATCGGCCGGTCGCGCCGTTGCAACCGGACAACGCCACAAACCGGCAACGAAGGAGAACCCTCGTATGAAATGTCCGCACGACGCCCTGATCGCCCTCGCCAACGGAGAACGCTTCGTGCTGATGCGCAATATCGGCCAGGCCTTCGATCCCAAGCTGGAGAAGGTCGAGGAGCTGGATCTGCTGCTGACCAATTTCAGCGCCGGGGTGCGCCACCAGGACCCGGCCGGGCAGCGCCCCGGCAGCACCGATCTCGACGAGCTGGCGCACGGTGCCGCGATCGCCGAATGGCTCAACGACCGTGCGCTGAAGGGCGAGCTGGGCGAGATCGTGATCGCGGCCGATCCCAAGACGCTCGGCCAGATCCGCCAGCACTGCCACCGCGAAACCGAAAAGCGGATCATCGGCGAGATAGCCAAGGACCTGACCAACCAGCCAGTCGCCGCGGTCGAGCGCGCGCTCGCCGAGGCGTGAGGGCCGCCACCTGCCCCCAAGGAGAGCGCCAATGACCACGCCCGAAGAGTATCGGCGCCGCCGCCAGGCCATGGTCCGCCGCCAGATCGCCGCGCGCGGCATCGGCGACCCCGCCGTGCTGGCGGCGATGGGCGAGGTCCCGCGCGAGCGCTTCGTGCCGGAATCGCTGGCCGAATTCGCCTATGAGGACGGGCCGCTGCCGATCGCGCAGGGGCAGACGATCTCGCAACCCTACATCGTCGCGTTGATGGTCGAGGCCGCCGGCGTCAAGCCCGGCGACCGGGTGCTGGAGGTCGGCGCCGGGTCGGGCTACGCCGCCGCGATCCTGTCGCGGATCGCCGGCCAGGTGTTCGCGATCGAGCGGCACGAGGCGCTCGCCGCCGAGGCGGCCGAGCGGCTCGCCGCGCTCGGCTACGACAATGTCCGGGTGATCGCCGGCGATGGCAGCGGCGGACTTCCGGCAGAGGCGCCGTTCGACGCGATCCTGGTCGCGGCCGGCGGCGACCGCGTGCCCGAGCCGCTCAAGCGCCAATTGGCCATCGGCGGCCGGCTGGTGGTCCCGGTAGGGGGCGAGGATGCGCAGACCCTGCGCTGCATCACCCGCGAAGGCGAGGAGGAATGGAACGAACAATCGCTCGGCGGCGTGCGCTTCGTGCCGCTGGTGGGCGCCTATGGCCGGGGCAGCGTGGGGTGGGAAGAGGGCAGCCGTGCCGCCAGCAACCACCGCCCGGCGCGCGCCCGGTCATTGCCCGAATGCATCGCGGCGGCCGCCATTCCGCTGCCGGCGAGCGAGGAGGATGCCGATTTCGCCGCCGCCTTCGACCGCTTCGCCGACCGCCGCATCGTGCTGCTGGGCGAAGCCAGCCACGGCACGCACGAATTCTATGCGGCCCGCGCCGCGATCACCCGCCGCTTCGTGAAGCGGCACGGCTTCACCATCGTCGCAACCGAGGCCGACTGGCCCGATGCGGCGGTGCTCGACCGCTATATCCGCCACCGCCCGCTGCGCGACGACACGCCGCCGCCGTTCCAGCGCTTCCCGACCTGGATGTGGCGCAACACCGTCATCGCCCGGCTGGTCGAGGATCTGCATGCGCTCAATGCCGGCCGCCCTGCAGAGCGGATGGCCGGCTTCTATGGCCTCGACATCTACAACATGTCTGGCTCGATCGCGGCAGTGCTGGCCTATCTGGACGAGCACGACCCTGACGCCGCCGCCATCGCCCGCCAGCGCTATGGCTGCCTGACACCCTGGCAGGCGGACCCGGCGACCTATGGCCGCGCCGCACTGTCCGGCGGCTATGCCGAATGCGAGGCGGCGGTGATCGCGCAGTGTCGCGAGCTGCTGGACCGCGCGCTCGGGTCGGAGGATGGCGAGGGGCTGTTCGGCGCGGCGATGAATGCCCGCCTGATCGCCTCCGCCGAACGCTATTACCGAGTGATGTATTATGGCGGTGCGGAGAGCTGGAACCTGCGCGACAGCCACATGGCCGAAACGCTCGACCATCTGCTCGAACAGGGCGGCCCCGATTCCAGGGCGCTGGTGTGGGCGCATAACAGCCATGTCG
The DNA here is from genome assembly GCA_014359685.1 of Porphyrobacter sp. Taxonomy (GTDB): domain Bacteria; phylum Pseudomonadota; class Alphaproteobacteria; order Sphingomonadales; family Sphingomonadaceae; genus Croceibacterium. The sequence continues at coordinate 4,728 of JACIYY010000039.1, forward strand.
GCGATGCCCGCGCGACCGAGATGGGCCCGGTCCGGGGCGAGCACAGTCTCGGCCAGCTGGTGCGCGAGCGGTGGGGTGAGGAATGCGCGCTGATCGGCTTCGGCACCCATACCGGCACGGTCACCGCCGCCAGCGACTGGGACGCCCCGCGCGAGACCAAGCGCGTCCTGCCCTCGCGCGCCGACAGCTATGAGCGCGCCTGCCACGACAGCGGCGTGGCCCGCTTCCTCCTCGACCTGAGCGATGGCGGCGACGAGGCGCTGCGGCGCCGCCTCGCCGAACCCCGGCTGGAACGCTTCATCGGCGTCATCTACCGCCCGGAGACCGAACGCTGGAGCCATTACAGCGAGGCGGTGCTGCCCGACCAGTTCGACGCCTGGTGCTGGTTCGACCAGACCCGCGCGCTCGAACCGCTCGGTCCGCCCGAGCCCCGTGAAGGTCCGGCAGAAACCTGGCCCTTCGGCCTGTAAACGCGCCATTTTCACGACAGCCTGGCCGTCGTTCCGCGTCCGGCCGCACCACAGAGTCGTTTCGTCGTGCCGCTTGTTGCCGTTGGGGGTCCCCGTGTTAAACCTGCGTCAACCCGGTTCGGGCCAAGATGCGCTGACAACGGGTTGAATCGGAAGCGGACGGGTTGAACAAAACCATGCAGATCAAGCCAATCACGCGGCTGCTGACGGGGCTGGCCCTGTCGGTCGCCGCGCTCGCGGGGCCTGCTGCGGCGCGCGACGTGCCGCTCGAAGCCGCCTTCGACTCGGCGTTCGGGACGGAGCTGCGCCAGCCGCGCGACTATAATGCCACCTATCGCAACGCGCTCGAACAGTCGCTTGCGCTGGTGGCGGATGGCTCGGCCGGCCGGATCGGTGTCGCCGCCCTCGACCTTTCCACCGGGCAGGAGATCGCGATCCTCGGTGACCAGCGCTTCCCGATGGCCAGCACCAGCAAGATCGCCATCGCCGCGACCTTCATGGAAGGGGTCGAACAGGGCCGCTGGAGCCTGTCCAGCGAGTTTCCGCTGATGCTGCCGGTCCGCTCCGCGCCGTTCTCCAGCGCGGTCGCGCCGGTGCGGCCGGGCCAGCACATGAGCGCGCGCGATCTGCTGGAGCTGATGATCACCCGCAGCTCCAACCCGGCCACCGACGCGCTGCTCGCCGCCGTCGGCGGTCCGGCAGCGGTCAACGACTGGGCGCAGCGCGCCGGCATCAGCGAATTCCACCTTGCCCGCGACATCGCCACGCTGGTCCGCGACGATGGAGAGATCGACCCCGCGCAAACCGTCGATGTCCGCGACAGCGCCACGCCGCGCGCCATGGTCCAGCTGCTCAGCGGGCTTTACCAGGGCCGCTTCCTCAGCGATTCCAGCCGCCGGGTGATCCTCGGCGCGATGGAGCGCTGCCGCACCGGCACCCGCCGCATCCCCGCGCTGATGCCGGGCGGCGTTACCGTGGCGCACAAGACCGGATCGCTGAACAACACCTCCAGCGACATCGGTATTGTCACCGGGCCGGACGGGCGCGCGATCGTGGTGGCGATCTACGTCACCGGCCAGGGCTCGCGCCTCAACCGGGAGGCGAAGATCGCCAATATCGCCCGCACCATCTACGATGGCTATCAGTCGGGCACCGTGCTGGCCAACGCCACCTACTGACCCGTCCGTCGCCCCGCGCCGCCGATGGCGCGGTGGTGAACCGCAAACAAAAAGGGGCGCGACCGCATGGCCGCGCCCCCTTTCATTCAGCCAGAA
>JACIYY010000004.1 GCA_014359685.1 Porphyrobacter sp.
GCCCGACGAGCAGGCGATGCGCGCGCTCACCGACGCGGCCCGCTGGTTCGCGCCCGAATTGCAGGTGATCGAGGTGCCGGCCTGGGACTGCCTGCCCTACGACCGTGCCGGCCCGGCTCTGTCGGTCAGCGCGCGCCGCCTGTCCGCGCTCCACCAGCTGCAGGCCCCCGGCAAGGACGGTCAGCTGCTCGTCACCACCGTCAACGCCGCCCTGCAGCGGGTGCTGACCCCGTTCCGCATCCGCGAGGCGGTGCGCGAGCTGAAACCGGGCACCCGGATCGGCCATGACAGCCTGATCGCGCTGCTCCGGCGGCAGGGCTACGTCCGCACCGATACCGTGGTCGATACCGGCGAGTTCGCGGTGCGCGGCTCGATCTTCGACATCTTCCCGGCCGGGCTCGACCAGGGGCTGCGGCTCGACTTCTTCGGCGACGAGCTGGAATCGCTGCGCCTGTTCGATCCTGCGACCCAGCGCACCACCGCCGCGATCGACGGCCACCTGCTGCTGCCCGCCAGCGAGGCGCTGCTGGATGAGGACAGCATCAAGCGCTTTCGCACCCGCTACCGCGACGCCTTCGGCGCCCATGCCACGCAGGATCCGCTCTACCAGGCGGTCAGCGATGGCCGCCGCCTCGCCGGCATCGAGCACTGGCTGCCTCTGTTCGAGGAGCGGATGGCGACCCTGTTCGACCATCTGGGCGGCGAGGATCTGGTGGTGATCGAAAGCAGCGCCATCGCCGCGGGCGAGGAGCGGCTGGCCGACATCGCCGATTATCACCGCCAGCGCGAAGAGACCGGCCGCGCCACCCCCGGCTCGTACCGCCCGCTGCCCGCCGACGCGCTCTATCTCGCCCGCGAGGAGTTCGCCGCCGCGCTGGAGCAGCGCCCGGTCCATCGCGCGGTGATCTTCGCCGAGCCGGAGAGCGAGCGGGTGCTCGATTTCGGCTTCCGCTCGGGCCGCGACTTCACGCCCGAACGCGCCGCCGGCGCCAATCTCTACGAGGCCGCCGCCGCGCATTTCGACGCCTTGGCCCGGGCCGGCAAGCGCCCGCTCTTCGCCGCCTATTCCCCCGGCTCGCTGGCCCGCATCGCGGCGATCATCGCGGAGGCCGGCACCCCGCTGCGGACCGCCGAGACCTGGCAGGAGGCGCTCGGCCTGTCGGCCCCGCGCAACGGCCGGGCGAGTCCGGTGGCGATGGTGCTGCCGCTCGACACCGGCTTTGCCAATGACGATCTGGAGCTGGTCACCGAACAGGACCTGCTCGGCGACCGCCTCGTCCGGCGGCGCAAGCGGCGCAAGGATTCCGCCGCCTTCCTGGCCGAGCTCAGCGCGCTCAATCGCGGCGATCTGGTGGTCCATCTCGACCACGGCATCGGCCGCTATCTCGGCCTCGAACCGATCGCCGTGGGCGAGAGCCAGCACGATTGCGTGTGCCTTGAATATCACGGCGGCGACAAGCTCTACATCCCGGTCGAGAACATCGACGTCCTCACCCGCTACGGCAGCAGCGAGGAGGCCGGCGCGCTCGACCGGCTCGGCGGAGAGGCCTGGCAGAAGCGCCGCGCCCGGCTGAAGGAGCGCATCCAGGCGATCGCCGGCGAGCTGATGGCCACCGCCGCCCGCCGCGCGCTGCGCCAGGCGCCGGTGCTGGAGCCGGAGGAAGCGAGCTGGCGCCAGTTCCTCGACCGCTTCCCGTGGGACGAGACCGAGGATCAGGAACGCGCGATCGAGGAGGTGCTGGCCGACCTTGCCTCGGGCCGGCCGATGGACCGGCTGGTGTGCGGCGATGTCGGCTTCGGCAAGACCGAGGTCGCGCTGCGCGCCGCCTTCGTCGCCGCCATGCAGGGCCACCAGGTGGCGATGGTCGCGCCCACCACCCTGCTCGCGCGCCAGCATTACCAGAATTTCTGCGAGCGCTTCGCCGGATTCCCGCTCCGCATCGGTCGCCTCAGCCGGCTGGTCCCGGCGAAGGAGGCGAAGGAAACCCGCGAGGCGCTGACCGACGGCACGATGGATGTCGTCATCGGCACCCATGCGATCCTGTCCAAGACCACGAAGTTCAAGCGCCTCGGCCTCGTCATCGTGGACGAGGAACAGCGCTTCGGCGTCACCCACAAGGAACGCCTGAAGCAGCTTCGCACCGACGTCCACGTCCTCACCCTCACCGCCACCCCGATCCCGCGCACGCTGCAAATGGCGATGAGCGGGCTGCGCGAATTGTCCACCATCCAGACCCCGCCGGTCGATCGCCTCGCGGTTCGCACCTATGTGATGGAATGGGACGACATGGTGATGCGCGAGGCGCTGCTGCGCGAACATCACCGCGGCGGCCAGAGCTTCCTGGTCGTGCCGCGCATCGCCGACATGGAGCCGCTGGAGGAATGGCTCGGCAAGTTCGTGCCCGAAATCCGCTTCGTCACCGCCCACGGCCAGATGTCGCCGAGCGAGGTGGAGGAACGGATGGGCGCCTTCTACGAACGGCGCTACGATGTGCTGCTGTCGACCACCATCGTCGAAAGCGGGCTCGACATCCCCAGCGCCAACACCATCATCATCCATCGCGCCGACCGCTTCGGCCTCGCCCAGCTCTACCAGCTGCGCGGCCGCGTCGGCCGGGCCAAGCTGCGCGCCTACGCCTATCTGACCACCACCCCGGACAATGCGCTGGGCGAGGTGGCGGAAAAGCGCCTCAAGGTGCTGGGCGATCTCGATTCGCTGGGCGCTGGCTTCCAGCTCGCCAGCCACGATCTCGATATTCGCGGCGCCGGCAACCTGCTGGGCGACGAGCAATCGGGCCACATCAAGGAGGTCGGGTTCGAACTCTACCAGTCGATGCTGGAAGACGCGATCCTCGCCGCCCGTGCCGGGGAGGCCGGGCTGGAGCGCGAGAGCCGCGAGGGCCTGTCGCCGCAGATCACCGTCGATGCGCCGATCATGATTCCGGAGGAGTACGTCCCCGACCTCGCGGTGCGGATGGCGCTTTACCGCCGCCTCAACGACGCCGCCGACAGAGCCGAGAT
>JACIYY010000040.1 GCA_014359685.1 Porphyrobacter sp.
CCGCCGCACGATTCTCCTTCCAGGGAGACCCGGCACATGGCTGATTATACGTTCTTTTTTCATCCCCACAGCCGGGCGCAGATCGTCCGATGGGCGCTGCGCGAAGTGGGCGCCGATTACGAGCCGGTCCTCGTGAACCGGGACAACCGGCCGCGCCAACTGCTGAAGGCCAATCCGCCGGGCAAGCTGCCCACGATCATTCATCACACCAGGCGTGGCGACCGGGTGGTGACCGAACCGCCGCGATCTGCCACTACCTCGCCGACGCGGAACGCTCCGACCTGCTCCCGCGCGACGACGAGAAGGCCGACTACTTCCGCTGGCTGTTCTTCGCCGCAGGGCCGGGAGAGGCGGCGGTGACCTCTCGCAGCATGGGCTGGGAACCCAGCGGCAAGCAGCAGCACAGGGTCGGCTTCGGCACCTACGAGAAGGTGATCGATACGCTGGGCGAATGGCTGACCGGGCGCGATTATGTCTGCGGTTCGCGCTTCACCATGGCCGACGTCTATGTCGGCGCGCAGATCCACTGGGCGCTGATGTTCAAGACCATCCCCGCGCACAGGAGTTTCACCGCCTATGCCGAACGGGTGAGCCGGCGCGACACCTTCCGCAATGTGGCGACGATCGACCTGACGCTGTTCCAGAACGATCCCGAGCGCGCCAGGCAGCTGATCTAGCCGTCTTCGGGCGCATGCCGGCCGGGCCGATCCGTGGCCCGGCCGGCACCGGATGGCTCAGGTCGACGTGGAACCCGTTCCCGCCGCAGCAATTCCTGCTTGATCGCACCGCCATAGGCATAGCCGCCCAGCGATCCGTCGGATCGCACCACCCGGTGGCACGGGATCAGCACCGCGACCGGATTGGCGCCGTTGGCGCTGCCCGCCGCGCGCGTCGCTCGGGGCGCGCCGGCGGCGGCGGCGAGCTGCGCGTAGGACCGGGTCTCGCCCGCCGGGATCTGGCGCAGCTGTGCCCACACCCGCTCCTGAAACGCGGTGCCGCGCACATCGAGCGGGATATCCTGCCGCTCCCCCGGCCGCTCGACGGCGGCGACCACCTGCGCCAGCAGCGCGGCAAAGCCCTCGCCGCCTTCGGCAAGCTCGGCGTGCGGGAAGCGGTGGGCGAGGTCGTGCGGCCCTTCGGCGAAGGATAGCCGGCACACGCCCCTGTCCGTCGCCGCCACCAGCATCGGGCCGAGGCTGGTGGCGACCACCGCCCATTCGATCCGCACCCCCGCTCCGCCGCGCAGCCAGGCGGAGGCGGCCATGCCCAGCCTGCCGTCCATCGCGTCGTAGAAGCGGCTGGGGCTCTCGAATCCGGCCCGGTAGATCGCCTCCGCCACGCCGCCCGCTTGGGTCAGCGCCTCGCGCGCGCGTTCCTCGCGCAGCGCGCGGGCATAGGCAGCCGGCGACAGGCCGGTGGCCCGGGTGAACAGGCGCTGGAAATGCGCCGGGGAATAGCCTGCCGCCGCCGCCAGATCGGCCAGTGGCACGGGGCCGCCCGCCGCCTGGATCGCCGCAACCGTCTGCCGCACGGCAAGCGCATCGCGCGCCACCGCGTCGGGCCGGCAGCGCAGGCACGGCCGCAGCCCGGCCGCCCGCGCCGCCGCGCCATCGGCGAAGAAGCGCACATTCTCGCGCCGCGGGTGACGGGCGGCGCAGGACGGTCGGCAATAGATGCCGGTTGTCAGCACGCCGGTGACGAAGCGCCCGTCCAGCGCCCGATCGCGGCGCAGCACCGCCGCCCAGGCGGCCTCGTCGTCGAGCGCACCGGTCGGCTGTTCGGGGGCATACGAAGGGGTGCCTGACATCGCTGCGTTTCCTTTCTCGATCCGCCGATAGCACGCCGGGCGCCGCCCGGCGTCCCGCCGCTTGCGCTCAAAGCCCGGCGCGGCAACAAGGCGCGGCGATGACCCTGCCCCGCCTCCCCGCCCTCCCCGTTCTCCTCATCGCATTGCTGGCGGTGCTGACGCTGCTGGCGCCGGCCCGCGCGCTGGCGGAACCGGCCGACATCCAGGCGGCGGCGCGCGGCGTGGTGCGGGTGGTGGTGATCGAACGCGACGGAGAGGCGGTCTCGCCCGTCTCCCACGGCACCGGCTTCGCGGTCGCGCCCGAGCGGGTGGTGACCAACGCCCATGTGGTGCGCCAGGCGCTCGATGACCCCTCCCTGGTCCTCGGCATCGTGCCCTCCGATGGCGAGAATGCGGTCTATGCCCGGGTGGTCGCCATCTCCAACCGCAACGACCTTGCGATCCTCGCCACCACCGCGCCGCTGCACCTGCCGCCGCTGACGATTGCCGGCAACCCGGTGGAGGGCGCGGGCGCGGTTGTCGCGGTCGGCTATCCGATGAATGTCGACCGGGCGCAGGGGCTGTCGATCAGCGACATCTTCCGCGCCCAGCCGCCGGTTACCAGCACAGGCTTCCTGTCGGGCCGGCGCCCTAGCCGCGACTTCGATTCGCTGCTCCACACCGCGCCCATCGCCCGCGGCAATAGCGGCGGGCCGCTGCTGGACGATTGCGGCCGTGTGATCGGGGTCAACAGCTTCGGGGCAGAGAGCGGCAATGCCGATGCCGAGTTCTTCTTTGCCGTCTCGACCCGCGAATTGCTGCCCTTCCTGCGCGCCAACGGGGTCACCGCCCAGGTCAACGGGCTGCCCTGCCGCAGCATGGCGGAGCTCGACGCGGCCGAGCGCGAAGAGGCCGAGCGCGAACAGATCGCCGCCCGGTCGCGCCGGCAGGAAGACGCCGCCGACCGCGCCCGCCGGGCCGAGCAGGCGCGGCGCAGCGCCACCTTTGCGGTCCTGGAGGAGCGCGACAACGGCATGGCCCTCGCCGGGCTGCTGCTGGTGGTGGCGCTGGGCGCCGGGGGCCTGGCGATCGCGCTGCTCGACCGGCCGAGGCGGCTGGGCGCGATGGCCGCCGGCGCGGTCGCCTCGCTGGCACTGCTGGGCGCGGGCGCGGCGTGGATGCTGCGGCCCGGCTTCGACCGGATCGAGGGGCGCGTGGAGGACAGCCTGCTGCGGCGGACAGCGACCGGCCGGCCCGGCGCCGAGGTGGCGGCGGGCGGCGCCCTCGTCTGCCTGCTCGATCCTCAGCGCAGCCGGGTGACCGGCGCCCCGGCCGAGGACCTGCCGCTCCATTGGGGCGAGGATGGCTGCGTCAACGGGCGCACGCAATACGCGCTGAGCGACGGCGAATGGTCACGCATCCTCGTGCCCTCGGACGAGGCGGCGGTCTCGGT
>JACIYY010000041.1 GCA_014359685.1 Porphyrobacter sp.
AATCAAACACGTTTTGCTCCTTTCATCGGGATAACATTCGGGGCCGCTCCGGTATCGCTCCGGCAAAACGCCCCCGGAACAAGCGCCTCGATCTCGTCAATGATCGCCTCGATCTCGCGCGTGGCGCTGGCCAGATATTCCGGCTTGAACGGCGCGTAAGTGTCGGTTGTCGCCTTCATCTGCCGGTGCCCCAGCAACAGCTCCAGCTCGTCGCCGGGCACGCCGCGATCGCGCAGCAGTTGAGCGATTGAACGGCGGATCAGCTTTGTGCCCGCCTCCCCGTCACCGGGCAGCCCGATCGCCTTGGCCATCGTCGCCCAGGCGTGCTTGACGTTGCCCACGGGCACGAAAGGCCCCGGCTTCGTCTCTGCGTCCGCGTCCAGCCATGCGGCGAATTGCCATGGTGCTTTGACGGTCGCCCGGTGCTTCTTCGTCTGCCGCCGCCCTTCCGGGTTCAACCGGATAACGTGCCGGTCGCTGAGCCACTGCCGCCGCTCCGGCTTGGTCGAAAGGTCGAGCACCGCGTCAGGCCGCGCCGCCGTGGCGATCGAGGCGATCAGAAACCTATGCAGCGGCGCGCACCGCTTGTTGCGCTTCTTGTCGATCGAATAGGCCAGCATCCTCGCCAGCTCGGCAACGTCCGATCGGTGCACGGGCGAGCGGCTCACGTCGCGCGGTGCCAGTGCCGTGAATTGCGCCTTGGCGATGACGTGCCCGCGCCGGTGCGCCTCATTGATCGCGGCTGCCAGTGCCCGCACGCTCGCCTCGATCGTGCCAGGGCGGCGCACCCGTGCCTCGCCATTCGGGGCGATGACGGGCACCTTGGCGGCCCAGGTGCGGAAAGCCTCGATCCAGTCTTCGTCAATGTCTGCAACGCGCACCGCCACGTCCGGCAAGGACGCGACATAGTTGAGCACGTGCCGGAGCCGCGCCCGTATTGCATCGGCGGACGTGCGCTTGCTGCCCACTGTCAGCTGATAATTGGCGATCGCATCGGCCAGCAGATAGCCGCTGGCACCTTGGCGAGGCTGGCCACAAGTCGGGCAAACCGCCTGCCCACGCTCGCGAGCGGCAAAGTGCGCGTCCAGGACTAGCTTGGCCGCCTCAGGGTCGCTTGTGCGCGTGCTAAGGCTTCGCTCCCGTCTGCGGGCGCTGTCATACCAGTAGATCGCGAGGTAGGGACTGCGAAGGCTCCCGTCCCGTTTCCGGTCCCATGCGAGCCAGTATTGCCCCCGTCGATAAAGCTCTTGCGTTGTGCGCGGCATCTCGCCTGCTCCCTCAATGCTCGGCGCGCGGCGTCTTCAATCGCTGAAAAGCCGTCGATCATCGCGATCGCGTCCAAGTCGTCTGCGTCGATCCTGATTCCGCGCCCCGTCTCCACGGCACGCGATAAGCGCCGCGAAAGGTCGATGATGCGGGCCGGGATCGTCTCTGCGTTCATGGCGTGGCATCGCCAGGGTTGTCGGTGCGGCCGCGCGGGTTCCAGCCTTCCACCTGCCTCACCTCGTCGGGGTCGAGCACGCCGGTTTCCAGCGCGATCTTGTGCGCCGCCCAGCGGGTTGTGGGATCGCCGCGCAGGAAGCCGCTCAGGTCCAGCTCCAGCTCATAGGGCGCGCCGGCCGGGAACAGCGAACGGGCGAACTCCGCCTCGATCCGGCGTGCCCAGGGCGCGAGGCAGAACGTCGCGAACCAAAGGCCCGCCTGTGCCGCATTGGTGAAAGTGTTGTTTTCGTATGACTGCACGATCGGCGGGGGCACCTGAAACACCCGGCAGATTTCGATCACGCCGAACTTGCGGGTCTCCAGCAGCTCGGCATCCTCGGGGCTTATTTGCGTCGCCTGCCACTCCAGCCCGCCGTCCAGGATCAGCGTCCGCCCCGCCCGCGAGGCCCCGGCAAAGCCCGCATCATGCGACTGCCGCAGCTGCACGCGCTGCTCGGCGGTCAAAGCGCCGGGGAAGCGGATAACGCCGCTGGGGCTGGCACCGTTGGCAAGGAACTGGCGCGCGTGCCGGTTGGCTAGATCCACCCCTTCCACCGTCTCAGCGGCGCGGGAAAGCCGCGAGCGCCCGATTCGGCCATCGTCGGTGCGGTCGCGCAGGTGCAGCACCTCGCCCTCCAGCAGCCGCCGACTGCGCCCCCGGCCGTCGCCCACGTCAAAGGCCAGCCGGCCGGATGAAAGCTCTTGCACCGTCACCATGCCCCACGGCACCCATACCAGGCCCGCAAGCTGCCCGTTGCCGTCGCGCTGGATTTCCGCGAGCCCGTTGCCGTTCAGCAGCGCCGATGCAATCAGGTGCTCCAGAAAGTCCGGCCAGGTCTGTTGCGGATTGACGCCGGCTTTCACGAGGCGGCTCAGCGGATGCGATGCAACCTCGATCCGGTTGCCGTTGCCGTCGCGCCGGTAGATCAGCGCGGGAACGCTGCTAAGCGCCGTGGAAATAGCCGTTGTGCAGGCCAGAACCGTCGAGAGGTTTTCAGCCGCACGGGCGCTCAGGCCCGAATAATAGCCGGTCAGCGGTGCGAGCGCCTGCCAGCTCGGGTCGAGCGGGGACGTGTCGCTCCGCCGCTCATAGCCCGCCCATGCCGCCATGCGTGTCAGAATGCCCATTGCCGCGCCTCCGCCAACTTGAGCGCCCGTGCGCGCCGTTGCCGCTCGTTGCCACGCTGGAGCGAGCGCAGAGCGATCTCCGTGCCCTCATAGGCCGGCCATGCGCTAACAACGCTGACCTCTTTCAGGTCGATCGTGCGAAGGGTGCGCGTCTTGCCCTGCCATTCCTCGCCGCCTTCCGGCACGGTAAAGCCGAAACTCATGCCGCCCAGGTCGCCGCGCTCGGCAAGCGCCTGAACGTCGCGCCCGGATTGCGTGTCGGGAAGGTCAAGGCTGAATGCGAGGCCCCGCGCATCCTCATTGAGCCGCAGCGTGCCCGACCGCACTCGGCCCAGCACCTTGCCCGGATCATGGTCGAGCAAGGCCAGAATGTCGCCCGCCAGCGCGGCTTGGAACGCGCCGGGGGCAATGCGCTCCGCAAACAGGCCAAAGTCAGCCGTGCTCGCGAACGTCGCGGCGTAGCCCTCCAACCGACGCCCCGCCGCGCGAAGCTCGGTTGTGTGGCGCCGTTCAAGGGTTGCCGCGCCCGTCACGCGATGGCTACCGCAGTTGACGGGTCAACGCCGGTGACGGACACGAACGCCAGCGGGTGGCGAACCGCAACGTCCGTGGTCGCCATTGCCCGGATCGAGACGTTGCCTTTGGCATAAGCGGTGCTCTCGAACGGATTAACGAGAATGTCGATCTCGCTCCAAACGCCGACCAGCAACTCGCTCCAGTCCGCATAAATGAGCGCGTGCTCGGTCCCGCCGCCCAGTGTGGTCGGAACCTGATTGCTGAACGTCACCGGCTCGTTGTGGAAGATCGGGCCGATGCCAACGGGCAGGCCGATGCCGTCCTTGGCGAGATTGGCGACGCGCTTGACGGCGTTGCTCGTCAGGAAGCCGCGCCGCGCCGTGGCGACGTTGGCAACGTCCGCCGCCTCGATCGCCAGCGCCGTCGCGTCGAACAGGGAGGTTGCATAAGCCTCGGTCCCGATGCCTGCCGTCTCCAGCACGCCAACCGGCTCGTTCGCGCCGCCGCCCTGGATCGCCGCCCGGTCGATCGCCAGCGCGAGGTTGCGCGCCAGCATCTGCCGCAGCAGGCTTTCCACGTCCGGGCTGGCCTGGAGCAACATATTGCGGCTGAACTCCGAAAGAGCGCCCGCGTGTTTCGGGCTTAGCGTGACGCTATCGAAATTGGCGTCATCGGCGGAAAGCGCCGTGTTTTCGGCAACCCAGCCGATCGCCGGTGAGTCGGTTTCGCGCGGGATCGAGAGATTGCCCGTGAGGCCGCTCAGGACGCGAGCGCCAAGGCCGCGCACGACGCTGGAGGCCGTCAGCGCCGAGATATATTGATCCGGCCGATGGTCGGTCGGCACCAGCTCGGAGCCCGTCGCGGTTGTCAGCACGCGCGTCTCGAAAACCTCGCTCGGGATAAACAGACCCTCGGCAGGCCTGCCCGCGCGCTTCGCCAACTCGGTTTGCACCTCGCGCTCGAAACCCGCATCGACGCCCAGGCCCGCCGCCGCCGCAATGGCGCGCGTCACGCTGAACTTGCTGCGAATCTCGCGATCGAGCCGGGCGTCTCCGTTGATCGGCTTGCCATGCTCGGCACGCTCCGCCGCGTCGATCCGGCGCTGGCGCTCCAGCTTCGCGTCGAGCGATCGCAATTCGGTTTCGGCCGCCTCGAAAGCGGCTTGATCGTCGGCTTTGTCCGCAGCGCCCATGCGGCCCACCAGGCCCGCGCGCTGCTCCAGTAGGTCCGCAGTTTTCAACATTTCTCAATTCCTTCTATGTGGCGGGGGCGCCATGCCCATGGTTTGAGAGTAGCTCCCCATCCGGTGCACCGGTTTCCATATCGCCAGACGCGGCTAGGACGCTGAGGGGGCAGCGAGTCTCGGTCATTCGGTTTCGCCGATCGTGTTCCGCTCGACTTCAATGTCGTGAGCGATCATCTGGCGAAGCTTGCTGACCCGGTAGGTCAGCACCTTGCGAATGTCGGTTTTCTCTGGCGCGAACAGCGCACCGTCCCATTCGGACGGCGGGGGCACAGTCGACGCCGGATAGGCGCGCGGGGTGGAGAAGTAGGTGTAGACCAGCGCGATTGCCGGTTCCTCAGGATTGGCCTTCGCGCAGGCGGCGATCTCGCAGGCGAGCCGGCCCGCCGTCCGTGCATCAAAGCCATCGTCCGAAAGATCGCGGAACAGGCACAGCGCGAGGATGTCGTCAGGATCGAACAGCCGGGCACGGCCGGGCACCGTCTCCGGGGCGCACGGATAGGCACCGCTCGCGACAAACTCGTTGAAGCGATCACGATTCAAGCGCGCAATTCTGCACGCCCTTTGGGTGGTCAATTTGGGAGCGATGGTCATTTTCTGCCTCCGGTGTTTCGCAAGAGGTGGGCGATGCTCTTGGCGATGTCAAGAGGTTTTTATCTTGTGGAGTCGGGGGCGAGGATTGATTGAAGGGCAACGCACAACAGGGGATTCGGAAATGGGTGACGACCGCAAAGAAAAGACCGATTCGCCCATGACGCCCGGCCGGTTCCCGGGTGTGCGCCCCAGGCCCACACCTTCACCACCTCCGCCGCCGCCGCCTCCGCCTCCGCCAAGCGGAGACCGCTAAACCCACATCAGCCCAGCGCCGCGATAAACCTGCGGCCCTTCGTCGCGCGCCGCGAGGCCGCAGGCCATGATCGCCGCAACAATCCCGTCGATTCGGTCGAGGCTCTTTGCCTTCGTCGGCTTTCTGTTGGCGGCCGCGTCGGCCTCAATAATCACGTTGCCCGCCTGCCAGCGCAACAGCGGGTTGTCGTTGTGCTGGAGCTTGCGGCCCAGCAACGCCCGCTCGAATGCATCCACGGCCGCCGCGTAGCTTTTGAAGCCCGGCACAAACTCGACAAGCGGCAGGTCAATCCCCTCGTCGCTCAGCAGCTTGCGCAACCGCGCCATCTGCCAGCGGTCATAGGCGATCCCCCGCACGTCATAGCGCGCCCGAATGTCGGCAAGCTGGAGCGCAATCGCCAGGTCATCCCGTGCATTGCCGACCGTCACCGTCGCCCAGCCATCGGCCGCCCAGCGGTCATAAGGCACCCGATCCCGCTCCACCCGCGCCGCGATCGTGTCGGCCGGCAGCCAATGCCATGCCAGCAACTTGCCCGCGTCGGGAAACCAAAGCGCCAGCGCCGTCAAATCGCGGGTGCTCGACAAGTCCAACCCGCCAAAGCACCGCTCGCCCTCCAGCTCGATCGCATCGAAAGGCTCCGCGTTGGCGTCCCAATCGGCTTGCTCGATAAACCGCCCCTCGGCCGCAATCCGCTGATTGAGGTTCATCAGGCGAAAGGCTGGGGCGAACGAAGGCGAGCGCATCGCCATTGCCGCCGCGTCCGCGAACTCCGCTTCGTTCAGGAACGCGCCCAGCGCCGGGTTGGCCGCCCGCCACGCCTCCCGATCATCGAGCGCGCATTCATCTGGCGCAGCGTGAAGCTGAACGTAGACGCTCGGCACCGGCTCCGCGTCCAGCATCTCGCTCCAAAAGTGTAGATCGTCGGCCGCCTGGGTCGATATGGTGACGCCCAGCGCGTGCTTTCGCTTCGCCATGCCAGTGCGCAGGTTGTCCCACAGCTCGCGGCTCCGCCATTGTGCAACCTCGTCCGCGATCCAGAATGACGGGGCGAGGCCATGCGCCTTGCGCGCGTCGGACGTGAGCGCCCGCCAGATCGAGCCGCTTTCGTGGTCCGTGATCTCTTTCGTTTGGTCGCGGATATTCACCCGGCCCGCCATCCACGGGGTCGCAAAAATGTAAGCGCACGTCATCCGGTAGAGCACGCCCGCCTGTTCGCGATCGAGCGCCGCCGCGTAGCATTCACCATAGGGCTCCACCATCGGCCCCAGCAGGTGCGCGAGGCTCAGCCCCGCCAGTAGTCCGCTTTTGCCGTTGCCGCGCGCCACAGACAGCGCCGCCAGCCGCACGCGCCGCTCGCCCTCGCTTTCGGCATAGACGCCGCGGACAAACCGCTCCTGAA
>JACIYY010000042.1 GCA_014359685.1 Porphyrobacter sp.
GGGCGACTTCCATTCCGCGCTGACCTTCGCAGCGGTTTACAACGCGCCGGTCGTGTTCAACGTGGTCAACAACCAATGGGCGATCTCCAGCTTCTCGGGCTTCGCCGGGGCGGAGCGGACGACCTTCGCGGCGCGCGCGATCGGCTATGGCATCGCCGGGCTGCGGGTGGACGGCAATGATCCGCTGGCGGTCTATGCGGCCGAGCGCTGGGCGGCCGACCGGGCGCGGTCCAATAACGGCCCGACGCTGATCGAGTTCTTCACGTACCGGGCGGAGGGGCATTCCACCTCCGACGACCCCGCCGCCTATCGCAGCGCACAGGAGCGGACCGAGTGGCCGCTCGGCGATCCGATCGCCCGCCTCTGCGACCATCTGATCGCGCTGGGCGAATGGTCGCCCGAGCGGCAGGCGCAGATGGACCGCGAGCTGGATGCCGAGGTGCGCGCGGTGGCCCGCGAGGCCGAGGCGAACGGCATCCTCGGCCATGGCCTGCACCACCCGTTCCGCACGCTGTTCGAGGATGTGTTCGAGACGCTCCCCTGGCACCTGAAAGAACAGAGCGCGCAGGCGACCCGCGAACGGCAGATCAAATGGCCGGGCTCCGAAGTATGAGCGCCCCGCCAGCCGATGCGCCGGCGCGCGAGCGCACCATGATCGAGGCGATCAACGATGCGCTCGACACCATGCTGGCGCGCGATCCCGACGTGATCCTGCTGGGCGAGGATATCGGCTATTTCGGCGGGGTGTTCCGCTGCACCGCCGGGCTTCAGGAAAAGCACGGCAAGACGCGGGTGTTCGACACGCCCATCAGCGAAGGCGGGATCATCGGCGTGGCGGTGGGAATGGGCGCCTATGGCCTGCGTCCGGTGCCCGAGATCCAGTTCGCCGACTACATCTATCCCGGGCTCGACCAGCTGATCAGCGAAGCGGCCCGGCTACGCTATCGCAGCGCGGCCGAGTTCACCGCCCCGCTGACGGTCCGCAGCCCATTCGGCGGCGGCATCTTTGGCGGCCAGACCCACAGCCAGAGCCCGGAGGCGCTGTTCACCCACGTCGCCGGGCTCAAGACCGTGGTGCCGAGCACACCGCACGACGCCAAGGGCCTGCTGATCGCCGCGATCGAGGACAACGGCCCGGTGCTGTTCCTGGAGCCGAAGCGCATCTATAATGGTCCGTTCGACGGCTATTACGACCGCCCCGCCCGCCCATGGAAGGGCCAGCCGGGCGCGCTGGTGCCGGAAGGATATTACAGCATCCCGCTGGGCACCGCCCGGATCGCGCAGGCGGGGGAGGCGCTGACCATCCTTGCCTATGGCACCATGGTCCATGTCGCGCAGGCGGTCGCGCGCGAGAAGGGCGTCGATGCCGAAATCATCGACCTTCGCACGCTGGTCCCGCTCGACATTGCGGCGGTCGAGGCCTCGGTCGAGAAAACCGGCCGCTGCCTCATCGTGCACGAAGCCACGCGCACCTCCGGCTTCGGGGCGGAGCTGTCGGCGCTGGTCACCGAACGCTGCTTCTACCACCTGGAGGCGCCGGTCGAGCGGGTCACCGGCTTCGATACGCCCTATCCGCACAGCCTGGAATGGGCCTATTTCCCGGGCCCGGTGCGTTTGGGCGAGGCGATCGACAAGCTGCTGAGCGAGTAACAGGATGGCCCGCTACACCTTCAACCTGCCCGATATCGGCGAAGGCATCGCCGAGGCCGAGATCGTTGCCTGGCACGTCGCCGTGGGGGACATCGTGGCCGAGGATGCGCCGCTCGCCGACCTGATGACCGACAAGGCCACCGTGGCGATGGAAAGCCCGGTCGCCGGCCGCGTGATCGAGATCGCCGGCGAGGTGGGGGAGCGGATCGCCATCGGCTCCGCGCTGGTGGTGCTGGAGACAGACAGCGACTCGCCGGGCGAGGCCGCGCCCGCCCCCAAGGCGGAGACAGCGCGCGAGCGGATCGAGGTCGAGACCCCCGATGCCTCCGACGCCGACGACGCGATCGCGGCAGGGGCGGACACGCCCTTGGCCGGATCGGCGGGGCCGGCGCCATCCTCTGCCGGGGCGGAAGCCACGGCGCGTGCTCGCGTGCTCGCCAGCCCCGCCGTCCGCCAGCGCGCCCGCGATCTCGGGATCGACCTTTCGGCGGTGCGTTCGGCGGCGGCCGACGGGCGGGTCCGGCACGCCGATCTCGACGCCTTCCTGCGCTATTCGGCATCGGGCCATGGCGCGGTCGGCCGCGCCCGCGCCGACGAGACGATCAAGGTGATCGGCCTGCGCCGCCGTATTGCCGAGACCATGGCCGCCTCCAAGCGCCACATCCCGCACTTCACCTATGTGGAGGAATGCGACGTGACCGAGCTGGAACGCGCCCGCGCGCAGCTCAACGAAGGCGCGGGCGGCGAGCGGCCGAAGCTGACCCTGCTGCCGCTGCTGATCGCGGCGATGTGCCGGGCGCTGCCCGATTTCCCGATGCTCAACGCCCGCTATGATGACGAGGCCAACGTCGTCACCCGCCATGGCGCGGTCCATCCGGGGATCGCCACCGCCACTCCGGCCGGGCTGATGGTGCCGGTGATCCGCGATGCGCAGGCGAAGAATCTGTGGCAGCTCGCGGCCGAGATCGCCCGCCTCTCCGCTGCCGCCCGCGATGGCAGCGCCACGTCTGCGGACCTGTCGGGCTCGACCATCACCATATCCTCGCTCGGGCCGCTGGGCGGGATCGCCTCCACGCCGGTCATCAACCGGCCGGAGGTGGCGATCCTCGCGCCCAACCGGATCGTCGAGCGGCCGGTCTTCGTCGCCGGCGAGGCGGGCGGCGAGCGGATCGCCCGGCGCAAGCTGATGAACCTGTCGATCAGCTGCGATCACCGGGTGGTCGACGGCCATGACGCGGCCTCCTTCGTCCAGGCGCTCAAGCGGCTGATCGAGGCCCCGGCGCGGCTGCTGGCGGGCTGAAACCGGGTGCGAAGCCGCCATGGCGCCAGCGCCGGCAGACCCGGTTGACAGCATTCCGGCCCTGCCCTAGTGGCGCGGCCTCCCAAGCGGGCGCTGCCCCGGTCTGCGGGTGTAGCTCAGTTGGTTAGAGCGCCGGCCTGTCACGCCGGAGGTCGCGGGTTCAAGTCCCGTCACTCGCGCCACTTGGGTCTGACGAGAGCGACCCGCCACCGGCGCCGCGCATCAGCCCCAGCGGCCAGTCTCCATCCAGATCAGGAAACGCCGCAGCGGCAGCAGCCAGGCGATTCCCAGCACCAGATAGGCGATGGCCTGGGCGATCACCGGCAGACGCTCGATCCACGGCGACAGCAGCAGCACGCCGAGCGTATAGAGCGCCAGCCCCGCGAGCAGCGCGAGGATGCCGAGCGGGATCCGCAGCGTCGGGCGCTCGCGCATCAGCCGGCCCTCGGGAACGGACCCAGCACGCGGGTCGGGGTGATGATGGCGGTCAGCGGCACGTCGTGGGGTTCCAGCGGCAGGCTCGTCACCTCCTGCACGTCCCACGCCATGCCGATGGCGAGCGTGCCAGGATGCGCGGCCAGCCAGCGGTCGTAGAACCCGCCGCCCTGCCCCAGCCGCCCGCCGGCCGCCGTGAAGCCGACCACCGGCATGAACAACACGCCGGGCGTGACCGCCGGCGCCTGCGCGCCGGGCTGGCGCAGCCCCATCGGCCCGTCCTCCAGATCGCTTTCGCCGTAGGGATCGGTGTGACGATGGAAGCGCATCGTCCGGTCGTCGCGCGCGACGCGCGGCAGGGCGATGACGTGTCCGGCTTCAAGGAAGAAGCGGGCATAGCGCCCGGCCGGCGCCTCCCCGGCATGGGCGCAGTAGAGGCCGATCGCAGCATCGGCGGGGACCAGATCGACCACCTGTGCCGGCGGGCGGTTGAAGACCAGCGCGCTGACCTCGCGCGGCAGCGCGGCGACATGGTCCTGCCGGGCCTGGCGCAGCTGCGCGCGCAGCCGCTGCTTCACATCGCCGGGCAGATCGTCCATCCATTCCTCGAAGGGTTGCGGGCGCCGCGAAGGCGAAGGTGGGTGACGGAACCACCATGGGTCGTTTGCCGGGAAATCCTCTGACGCCTCGACGTCAGGTGGGCGCCGTATGCACCGGCCTCCAGGACGGACCCGCAGGCCGGGCAGGGACAGCTCCCATGGATTTGCTTATAGCCTCAGGGATTTTCTGACGGCTCGTACCGGGCAGTCCCGCCACTGGCCTATCTAGGGCCTCGCGCCCCGCTGCTCAAGCACCTGCGGCACGAATGCAGCGGGCCGGCTCAGCCGTCCTGCGCCTCCAGCTCGCCCGCGAGCGCCTCCAGCCGCTCGGCGAGCGCTTCCAGTGCGTCGGCGATCTCGGGCCGATGCGCGTCCTGCTGCTGCTGCTCGTGCAGCTCGTCCGCCAGCAGCAGCGCCGCATACAGGAACCGCCGCGCCTCGGGCTGGCCGGCGATGTTGGGCA